>DATBWN010000086.1:0-2403 GCA_036514755.1 Dehalococcoidia bacterium
GAGGAGGAGCAGCGGCACGCGGGCGGGCCGCGCCGGCGACTCCAGCAGGTGGCGCGTCTCCTCAAAACTGGACGCCGCCTCGACGACGAGGGCGTCGATGCCGGGCTGGCTGAGCGCCGCGTCGGCGTCCGCCAGCGGCGCTGCCTCCACCTCGAGGCCGAGGGAGGCGAGGTCGCGCCGCAGGAGGGCAGCGCCCTCCGTCTGGTAGAGGAGCAGGACGCGCTGCATATCGACCCTCAGTATAGCGACGCCAGGCGGCCACGGAGCCGTCCTATGCGCCGGTTGAAGTGAACGTAACGAGAAATTAACGTCTGGTTACAACCGAAGACTCAGGGGCGGCTATCATTGATCGCAGCATGTCGAATGAGGAGAGCCGCGACTACGTCTTGCAGCAGTACCGCCAGCCTTCACCCGTCTTTGCGAGGAACGAAAGCGACGAAGCAATCTCGGTCCGTTCAAGGAGTTACCGAGATTGCCACGGCTCGCCGCGGGCGAGCCTCGCAATGACAGAGCGAAGGGCCCTCGACAGATGACGGTAGAAGAGAGCCGCGACTACGTCCTGCAGCAGTGCCGCCAGCAGGACGTGAAGTTCATCCGCCTCTGGTTCACGGACATCCTCGGCTCGCTGAAGAGCTTTGCCATCACCTTCGAGGAGCTGGCGGCGGCGCTGGAGGAGGGCGTCGGCTTCGACGGCGGCGCCCTCGGTCTGGTAGAGGATGAGCACGCGCTGCACGGTCACCTCAGTATAGCGGCCGGCTGCGAGAGGCGAAGGAGAGGCGAAGGAGCCGCGAAGCGGCCGTCCAAGTGAACGTAACGAGAAATTAACGGGAGGTTACACCCAGCCCACGGCGCGCCGCCTATGATGGATTGCGCCATGTCGGACAAGGAGAGCCGCGACTACGTCCTGCAGCAGTGCCGCCAGCAGGACGTGAAGTTCATCCGCCTCTGGTTCACCGACATCCTCGGCTCCTTGAAGAGCTTCGCGATCACGTTCGAGGAGCTGGAGGGGGCGCTGGAGGAGGGCGTCGGCTTCGACGGCGGCGCCATCGAAGGCTTCGCGCGCGCCGGCGAGAGCGACATGACGGCGATCCCCGACCCCTCGACTTTCCAGCTGCTGCCCTGGCGCCCGCGCGAGCGGCGCGTGGCGCGCATGTTCTGCGACATCCACCTGCCGGACGGCTCGCCCTTCCCGGGCGACCCGCGCTACGTGCTGAAGCGCAACCTGGAGCGCGCGGCGGCGCTCGGCTTCACGTTCTACGTCGGGCCGGAGGTCGAGTTCTTCTACTTCAAGGACTCGGAGGGTACGGCGCCGCTGGACCAGGGCGGCTACTTCGACCTGACACCGCTGGACGGCGCCAGCGACCTGCGCCGCGAGACGGTCCTCACCCTGGAGGAGATGGGCATCGGCGTCGAGTCCAGCCACCATGAGGTCGCTCCCTCCCAGCACGAGGTGGACCTGCGCTACACGGACGGCCTGACGATGGCGGACAGCGTCCTCACCTGCCGCCTCGTCGTCAAAGAGGTGGCGATGGCCGGCGGCGTCTACGCTACCTTCATGCCGAAGCCGCTGCCCAACGAGAACGGCTCCGGCATGCACCTGCACATCTCGCTCTTCCGCGGCGAGCGCAACGCCTTCTTCGACGCTAACGACCCGCTGAAGCTGTCGGCCGTGGCGCGCGGCTTCATCGCCGGCCTGCTGCGCCACGCCCGCGAGATCACGCTCGTCACCAACCAGTGGGTGAACTCCTACAAGCGCCTGGTCCCCGGCTTCGAGGCGCCGGTGCGCGTCGCCTGGAACCGGCGTAGCGGCGTCGCTCCGTTGGGCGAGGCCACGGCGCGCGGCGGCCGCATGCCGGGCGATCTCCTGCGCGTGCCGGAATTTCGCGCCGGCCGCGAGCTCGCCGCCCGCATCGAGTACCGGGCGCCGGACGCCGCCTGCAACCCCTATCTGGCCTTCGCGGCGCTGCTGGCCGCCGGCCTGGAGGGGATCGAGGGGGAGTACCCGCTGCCGCCGAGCCGCGACGCCGGCGAGGCATCGATCGAAGAGGCGCCGACGCTGCCAGGCAGCCTCTACGAGGCGATCCGGGAGGCGGAGACGAGCGACCTCCTGCGACGCTGCCTCGGCGACCACCTCTTCGAGAGCCTGCTCACCTCAAAGCGCATCGAGTGGGAAGGCTACCGCTCCCACATCACGGATTACGAGCTCAGCCGCTACCTGCCAATTCTGTAGCGCAGAAGGCTCGATCTCTTACAACATCGCTGAGTGACAGGTGCCTTTAACATCTGGCCTTGATTCTGGTGTTATAATCGCGGACGGCGACGTTGGACGCCTGGTGTGGTCTGCCGTGCAGCAGGCCAAAGCTCCCGCAGGGAAGCGGTCATGCCAACGAGCTTCGTTCCCCG
>DATBWN010000087.1:0-4073 GCA_036514755.1 Dehalococcoidia bacterium
CATCGAGGTGCCGGAGCGCGGCTCCTACCTGCGCGTCATCTTCGCCGAGCTGCAGCGCATCGCCTCCCACTGCATGGCCAACGGCACCTTCGTCAACGACTGCGGCGCCTGGCAGACGCCCCTCATGTACATGTTCCGCGATCGCGAGAAGATCCTCGACCTCTTCGAGATGACCTGCGGCGCCCGCCTGACGACTAACTACATGCGCATCGGCGGCGTCGCCTTCGACGTGCCGGACGAGTGGTACCCGGCGATCAAAGCCCTCGTCGCCGAGCTGCCGGACCGCATCGCCGAGTACGAGGAGCTGCTGCTCGACAGCGAAATCCTCCTCGCCCGCTCCCGCGACATCGGCGTGCTCAAGCCGGAGGCGGCGATCAACGCCTCCACGAGCGGCCCCCTGCTGCGCGGCTGCGGCATCGCCTGGGACGTGCGCAAGGCCGACCCCTACTGCGTCTATGACCGCTTCGACTTCGACATCCCGGTCGGCCACAACGGCGACTGCTTCGACCGCTTCATCGTCCGCCTGGAGGAGATGCGCCAGAGCCTGCGCATCGTCGGGCAGGCGCTGACGCATCTGCCCGGCGGCCCCGTCAGCACGCCCGTGCCCTTGGCGCTGCGGCCGGAGCCCGGCGAGGCTTACGCCCGCATCGAGTCGCCCAAGGGCGAGCTTGGCTTCTACCTGGTCAGCGACGGCGGCCCCACGCCCTATCGCTTCCACGTGCGCTCCCCCTCGTATATCAACCTCAGCGTCCTCAAGGACCTCACCGTCGGCCTCTCAATCGCCGACGCCATCGTCACGCTGGGCAGCCTCGACATCAACGTCGGGGAGATCGACCGTTGACCAGCTTCGCTGGACGTATTGCGCTACCGCGTTTGCTGTGGTGGCCTGGAATGGGTGCTGAGCGCGAGTTTAGGGGGCGCAGACCCTGGAGGGCCTCGTGATCCCCTTCCTGGACGCCTGGTACGACCTGCGCAGCCTCGCCAACCCGGTGCGAGAGCTCTACGACTGGCTGCGCGACAACACCGCGGACGAGGTCGTCTACGTCGTCAGCGCCGTCATCGGCGCCGTGGCGATCCTGACCTTCGTCGGCCTCGGCGCTCTGGCGAACGTCTGGCTGGAGCGGCGGATCATCGGTCGCATCCAGGTGCGGCGCGGCCCCAACCGCGTCGGGCCCTTCGGCCTCCTCCAGCCCGTGGCCGACGCCATCAAGCTGATCCAGAAAGAGGTGCTCCAGCCCCGGGCCAGCGACGCCAAGCTCTTCAACCTGCCGCCGATCCTCGTTTTCATCCCGGCGATGCTCACCTTCGCCGTCTTTGCCTGGGCGCCGGACATGGTCTACGCGAACCTCAACGTCGGCGTCCTCTACCTCCTCGCCCTCTCCTCCATCACCTCGCTCGCCATCTTCATCGCCGGCTGGGCCTCCAACAACAAGTACGCGCTGCTGGGCGCCATGCGCGTCATCGCCATGGCCGTCAGCTACGAGATACCGCTCGTCCTCGCCCTCCTCAGCCCCGTCCTCTTCGTCGGCTCGATGAACATCCCGACCATCGTCGACTGGCAGCGCCACTACGACGTCTGGCTCGCCTTCCTCCTGCCGATGCCGGTCCTCATCTACGCCGTCGCCGCCACGGCCGAGCTCAACCGCACGCCGGCCGACATCGCCGAGGCGGAGTCGGAGATCATCGCTGGCTTCCACACAGAGTACTCGGGCATGAAGTTCGGCCTCTTCTACGCCGTCGAGCTGGTCAACTCGCTGGCGGTGTCCGGCATCATGGCCAGCCTCTTCTTCGGCGGTTACTCACTCTACGGCCTGGACGAATGGCTGCCGCCGTGGCTGATCTTCATCGGCAAGATCTACTTCTTCTACTTCGGCCTCATCTGGCTGCGCGGCACCCTGCCGCGCCTGCGCATCGACCAGCTCATGGCCCTCGCCTGGAAGATGCTCATCCCCTTAGCCCTGATCAACATCTGCATCGTCGCGACGGAGGTGCTCCTCTGGCGCGAGCTGGAGCTGACGGACTGGGTGCTCGCCGCCTACATTGCGATAAACGCCGTCCTCACCGTCTTCTTCATCGGCGCCTTCTTCCGGCTGATCACGGCCCGCTTCTATCGCCTGCCGCGCCGCGTGCGCCTGGTGCACGATATCTCTGTCCCGTCTCTGCCCGCGCCAGGAGCGGCCGCGCAGTGATAGAGGACGCCGCGATCCTGTCGTTGCGAGAAGCGAAGCGACGAAGCAATCTCGGTCGCACCTGCGCCTTTGCCTGTTTGCCTGTTTGCCTGTTTGCCCCTAAACGCGCATGGACGACACCGCTGTAGTTGTCGCCTTCTGGCTCCTCGCGCTGCTCACCCTGGGCAGCGCCCTCATGGTCGCCGTCGTCCGCGACCTGGTGCACGCCGTGCTGTTCCTCATCCTCTCCTTCGTCGGCGTCGCCGGCCTTTACATAACCTTGTCGGCCGACTTCGTCGCCGTCGTGCAGGTGCTCGTCTACGCCGGCGCCATCTCCGTCCTCATGCTCTTCGCTATCCTCCTGACGCCGCGCTCCGCCCGCGACAATGCCCCCGTTCCCTACGCTGCGCCCATAGCCGCGCTCGCCGGCCTCGTCGGCGCCGTCGTCGTCTTCGTCGCCCTCAAGACCGACTGGGCGAAAGTGGAGGACGACCGCTTCGGCTCCACGGCGGAAGCCATCGGCGCCGCCCTCATCGACCCCTTCGTCCTGCCCTTCGAGGTCGCCTCCCTCCTCCTCGTCGTCGCCATGGTCGGCGCCATCATCCTCGTCCGGCCGCCGGAGGAAGGGCCGTGATCGACCTCGAGCACGTCCTGGTCGTCGGCGCGTTGCTCTTCAGCATCGGCCTCTACGTCGCGCTGTCGCGCCGCAACGCCGTGGGCATTCTCATGGGCATCGAGCTGATGCTGAACTCAGTCAACCTCAACCTCATCGGCTTCGCCCGCTTCGTCGACTCGCCGCGGCCGATCGACGGCCAGGTCTTCACCGTCTTCGTGATAACGGTCGCCGCGGCCGAGGCTGCGGTCGCCCTGGCGTTGGCCGTCGCGGTCTACCGCCTGCGCCAGTCCATCGACGTCGACCGCCTGGACACGCTGAAGTGGTGACGTGCATGAGACCCCTTCTGTCATTGCGAGGCCCTGAGCCCAGCGAAGGGCCGAAGCAATCCCTTACGAACCGCCAAAGATTGCTTCGCTTCGCTCGCAATGACAGTTCGCGCGTGTTGCCCGTTTGCCAGTCTGCCCGTTTGCCCGCCGGAGTGGAGTGGGGAGGCGTTCGTGTGGGCTAAGCTGCTCACGGTCAAGAACGGCTACGTCGCCCGCGTCTGGAAGGAGCTCTACGACGCCGAGGGCGTCGCCGTGCGCATCGTGCCGCCCCTCACGGGCGCCCACTCCCTCTCCGAGCCGCGCGAGATATGGGTCCCCGACTCCAAGACTCACGTCGCCGTCGAGATCATGAGGAAGGTGTGATGGCGTCCGCTACGTCGTTGCGAGGGCGAAGCCCGAAGCAACCTTTGACGCACCGTCAAGGATTGCTTCGCTTCGCTCGCAATGACACCGGTCTCACTTTGCCCGTTTGCCCGTTTGCCCGTTTGCCCGGGGAGGCGAGGGGCTGATGCTGGGCCAGGTCCCCGAAGGCGCGGTCTGGCTGATCTTCTTCCTCCCTCTCCTTTCTCTGCTGGCGATTCTCGCTCTGCCGCGCTCCCAAGCCCAGCAGGCCGGCCGCGTCGCCGCGGCGACCATCGGCGCCGCCTTCGTCCTCTCCCTCTGGGTCCTCGACAGCGCCCTCCAGGCCGACGGCGTCCGCCTCGACTTCGCTTCTCACGAGTGGCTCAGGGTCGGCGCCCTGCAGGTCGACGTGGGCCTCAACGTCGACGGCCTGACGGCGATCATGCTGGTCGTCGTCACCTCCGTCTCCTTCCTTGTCCAGGTCTACTCGCAGGGCTACATGGCCGGCGACGGCGGCTACTGGCGCTACTTCGCCTACATGTCGCTGTTCACGGCGTCGATGCTCGGCCTCGTCCTCTTCGACAGCCTGCTGCTCGTCTACGTCTTCTGGGAGATGGTGGG
>DATBWN010000088.1:0-8742 GCA_036514755.1 Dehalococcoidia bacterium
CCAGCGCGTCATCATCGAGTTGAGGAAGGCGGCGTCGCCTAGCGACAGCTTGTCGGGCACGCCGTAGGCGAGGCCGGCGTCGGCGTAGCTCACCGTCCTCTTCCGCAGGTACGCCCGCCGCTGCCGCAGGCGCTCGTCCGCCAGGCCGCCGATGGCGCAGCCCAGCGCGTCGACGACCCGGCGCTTCGTCTCGTGCACGACACGCGCCGGCAGGTCCTCGAAGCGGAGCCGCGCGGCGAAGTCGAGGAGCTGCGGCAGGGGATTGTAGATTTCGGACGCCATGCTAGCTCGCGGTCGCCCCGAAGGACGGCGAGGCGGTGTACGGCCGCGGCGCCGGCCCGACGTAGGCCGCGCGCGGCCGGATCAGCGGCTCGTTGTTCACGTAGCGCGTCTCCAGGTAGTGCGCGCACCAGCCGGCAATGCGCGACGCGGCGAAGAGCGGCGTGTAGAGCGGGATCGGTATGCCCAGCAGGTAGTAGAGCGGCGCCGTCCAGAGGTCCATGTTCGGCGGCGCGTTCGGGTTGCCGCGCGCCACCCGCGGACGCATGCGCTCCGCCATGTACTCCTCCATCGCCAGGCAGGTCTCGTACCAGCGCGTGTCGCCCTTTCGCCGCGACAGCTCGCGCACCCACGGCCGCAGGACGTCGACCCGCGGATCGCGCGAGTGAGGCAGGTTGTAGACGGCGTGGCCGAAGCCGGGCAGGCGCGCCCCTGGCTGCTCGAAAAACCGGTCCAGGTAGGCTCTCACGTTCTCCGGCCCGCCGATCTCGAGCATCAGCTTCATCACCTCCTCGTTGGCGAAGCCGTGGCGCGGGCCGCGGAGGATGCACTCGCCGGCGATGACGGAGGAGTAGATGTCGGCGTGGGCGCTGGCGGCGACGCGGACGCCCAGGCTGCCGGCGTTGAACTCGTGCTCCGTGTAGAGGATGAGGGCGACGTTCATCGCCCTGGCGTCGAAGCTCCCCGGCCGGCGGCCACGCAGCATCGTGAGGATGTTCTCGGCGTAGGAGTAGCCGGCGCGCGGCGCCAGCCAGCCCTTGCCCGCGACGTGGCGGGAGACGAGGCCGACGAGGTAACCGACCTTCGGCACCAGCGCCTGCGCCTCCGTGCGCTCCGACGCGAGGTCACTGCTAGCCGAGCCGCGGGCGTAGTTGCCGAGGCTCGACATCGCCGTGCGCAGGAGGCCCATGGGATGAGAGGACGGCGGCTCCCGGCGCAACGTGTTCCAGACGTGGCGCAGCTCGGTCAGGTCGGGCGCGGCGAAGGCGAAACCCTTGCCGGCCGGCAGCTCGCCGAAGAGCGTGAGGTAGGCGACGCTCTCGAAGTCCTGCCGCTCAACGAGCTCCTCGATGGAGTAGCCGAAGTAGTAGACCCTCGACTCCTGCTCGTCGAGCTTGCAGATGTGCGTCTCGCCGGCTATGACGTCCCGCAGTCCCAGACGCGTCTCCATGCCTTCCCGCCTTTCTGCTCTCGATTATGCCTCCGGCGCGCAAGGACGTCCTTCGTTCAGAATCGAGGCCTCGACACCGGGTTGCGCCGGTTGATCAGGTTGTCGGCCCAAGTACGGAAGCCCTCCTCGGCGTAGTCGTCCGGGATGATGTAGAAGCGCTCCTCGCGGATGCCCTGGAGGGCGATCTCCGCCATCTCCTGCGGCGAGATGCCGTTGCGCAGGCGCTCCGCCAGCGCGTCCCAGCCGCTCGCCTCGGACGCCGCGCCCTCGTTCCACAGCTCTACGGGCCGGTTGCGCTCCGCCTCCACGATGCGCGTGTTGACGAAGACGGGGCACATGACGGAGACGCCCACCTTGGCGTCGCGCGCCTTCAGCTGCATGTACAGCGCCTCGGTTATGGCGAGGACGGCGTGCTTGGTGACGCTGTAGATGCTGCTCCCCATGCCCAGCCCGGCGATGGAGGCGGTGTTGACCATGTACCCGTCTTCGTCCTGGGCGAGCATGATCGGCAAGAAGGTGCGCAGGCCGTGGATGACGCCCCAGACGTTGACGCCGAGCATCCACCGCCAGTCCTTCTCCGTCGCCTCCCAGAGCGGCGTCGCCGCGTTGATGACGCCGGCGTTGTTGCAGACGAGGTGCACCTTGCCGTAGGCGGCGAGCGTCCGCCGCGCCAGCTCTTCGACCGAATCGGCGCTGGCGACATCGGTGCGAACGCCGATGACGTCGTGCTCCTGCTGCCTCAGCTCCTGGACGGCTGCCGCCAGCGCCGGCTCTTCGATGTCGGCGAGGACGACCTTCATCCCCTCGCGCGCGAAGCGGGCCGCCAGCGCCAGGCCGATGCCGCTGGCCGCGCCGGTCACTACAGCCACCTTGCCGTCAAGGTCCCTCATCGCTCTCCTCCCGCCCATTATCAGCGACCGCCTTCGACTCAGGTGCCCCCGCTCAGCTCGCGGCGCGTCGCGAGAATAGCGGTGGCGCGCACTTTAGCACAATAATTATCGAATATAATCATTGCTCCCGACGGAGGCTCGATACGGCGAAGCGCGCGCGGGCGCTAGGCAGGCGGGCAGGTTCTGGCTTATCTTCATACTCCGCAGCGGCGATTGTAGGCGAGTGGAGGCGGTGAAGACATGGTGGGCAACCTCGATTCCGACCTCGTAAACCCGGCCGTGCGGCGCTCGCGACGCGAGGCGTCCGAGGACCCGGAGGGCTTCTGGGCCAGGGCGGCGGAGGCCCTGCCCTGGTTTCGCCGCTGGGACCGCGTCTTCGAGTGGCGGCCGCCGACCTTCCGCTGGTTCCTCGGCGGCGAGACGAACCTGGCCTACAACTGCCTCGACCACCACGTGGCGCGGGGCCGAGGCGGTCAAACCGCCCTCGTCGCCCTGGACGAGCGCGGCGAGCGACGCGCCTACACCTACGCCGAGCTGCTCGCCGAGGTGAAGCGCGTCGCCGCGGCCCTGCGCGCCATCGGCATCGGCAGCGGCGACCGCGTCGCCATGTACATGCCAACCTCCGCCGAGGCGATCATCCTCATGCTCGCCTGTCTCCGCATCGGCGCGATCCACCTCGTCGTGTTCGCCGGCTTCGGCGCCAACGCGCTGGCGGAGCGGATGAAGCTCGCCGGCGCCAAGGCGCTGTTCGGAGCCGACATCACCTACCGGCGCGGCAGAGAGGTCTCCCTCCTGGAAGTCGTCGAGGCGGCGCTCAAGGTAGCACGGGCGGGCGGCCTGCCGCTGGAGCAGGTCGTGGTGCTGCAGCGCGCCTCGCAGGGGCGGTCGCCGCTGCCCGCCGGCGCCCTGAGCTGGGAGAAGTTCCTGACGAAGGGCGAGGGGGGCGACGCCGGCTTCGTCTCGCTGGAGGCGAGCGCGCCGGCCTACATCCTCGCCACCTCCGGCACGACGGCGACGCCGAAGCTCGCCGTCCACACCCACGGTGGCTACCAGGTCTACATCCACGCCATGGCGCGCTGGATGTTCGGCATGAAGCCGGAGGACGTCTGGTGGTCGACCTCGGACATCGGCTGGGTGGTAGGCCACAGCTACATCGTCTACGCCCCCCTGCTCATCGGCTGCACGACGCTGGCCTTCGAGGGCGCGCTCGACTATCCCGACACCGGCACCTTCTACCGCCTCTGCGCCGAGAACGGCGTCAGCGGCATCTTCACCTCGCCGACGGCGATCCGGGTGATGATGCGCGCCGGCATCGAGCCGGCCCGCAAGCACGACCTCTCGACCATCGAGCGCGTGTTCTCGGCCGGCGAGGTGCTGAACCCGGCGGCCTGGGAGTGGTTCCAGAAGGAGGTCTTCCAGGACCGCATCCCCGTCATCGACCACATGTGGCAGACGGAGACGGGCGGGCCGATCGTCGGCAACCCCTACGGCCTCGGCCTGTCGCCGATCAAGCCCGGCGCGGCGGGCGTGCCCCTCCCCGGCATCGAGGCGGACGTGATCACGCCGGAAGGCACGCCCTGCGGCGTCAACGAAAAGGGCATCTTCGTCATCAAGCGGCCCTTCCCGGGCCTTACGGCGCAGCTCTGGGCCGAGGCGGACCGCTACGGCCCGGCTTACTGGGAGCGCGTCCCCGGTCAGACGCTCTACTTCAGCGGCGACGCCGCCCGAATCGACGAGGACGGCTACGTCTTCTTCAGCGGCCGCGCGGACGAGATCATCAAGATCGCCGCCCACCGCATCGGCACCATCGAGGTCGAGAGCGCCGCGTTGCGCCACCCGGCCGTGGCCGAGGCCGGCGTGACCGGCCGCCCCGACGAGCTGCGCGGCGAGGTCATCGCGGCGTTCGTCGTCCTCAAGCACGGCCAGCAGCCCTCGGCGCAGCTGCGCAAAGAGATCATCGAGACCGTGCGCCAGGAGCTCGGGCCGGTGGCCGTCATCGGCGACCTCAACTTCGTCAACATGCTGCCCAAGACGCGGAGCGGCAAGATCATGCGCCGCGTCCTCAAGGCGGTCACGCTCGACATCGACCCGGGCGACATCTCGACCATCGAGGACGAGGGGTCGGTCGAGGACGCGCGCGAGGCCTGGGCCGCCATGAAGTCGACGCTCGGAGCAGAGTAGAAGCTAGAGCTTGAAGCGGGCGCAGACCAGGGCGCCCTCGCCGGGCGTGCTCGTGATCTCCAGCTCGCCGCCGGCCGCCTTCGCCCGAGCGATCATGTTGCGCAGGCCGCGGTGGCTCTCCGCGGGCTCGGTAGAGGCGTCGAAGCCGAGGCCGTTGTCCTTGACCTCGACGGCCACAGCGCCGTCGTTGGCCTGGAGTGACACCTCGACCCGGTCCGCGTGAGCGTGCTTGCGGATATTGCTCAGGGCTTCGTGCGCGATGTGGTAGACGGCGACGGCGACGTTCTCCGGGATGGACACCGTCGCGTCAGCTGCCCTGACGTCCGTGAAGATCGAGGTGTTTTCCTGAAACTCGCGGCCGAGATCCGTGAGGGCCTGGGCAAGCTCGCCGCTGAAACGGCGCGGCCGCAGGTCGAAGATGTAGTTCCGGACGTCGCGGACGACCTCGTGCAGCTCGTCGATGGCACGGTTGAGCAGCCGCTCCGTGGAGGCCGGCTCCTCCGCCAGGTCGGCCAGCGCCATCTCCAGGCTCAGGCTCACGGCGTAGACGTCCTGCATGATGCCGTCGTGCAGGTCCATGCCGATGCGGTACCGCTCCTGCTCCGTCTCGAAGGCGATGCGCAGCGCCTCCCGCTCTGCCGTGAGGCGCTGGCGCTCCGTGATGTCGCGGACGATGGCGATGGTGAGGTGGCCGCCGGGCGCCTCGACGGGGCTCAGGCTGATCTCGACCGGCAGGTCGCTGCCGTCGCTCCGCCGGCCCACCAGCTCCAGGCCGATGCCCATGGGACGAGTCGTGGGATGCCCCTGATAGTCGACGCGCTCCTGGCTGTGACGCGAACGCAGCCTCTCCGGCACAAGCTTCTCTATGGGCTGGCCCAGGAGCTCCGAGCGGCTGTAGCCGAAGAGCCCCTCGACCTGCGCGTTCGCATCGACGACGCGGCCGTTGGAATCGACGATGAGGATGCCGTCAGGCGCGGCTTCGAAGAGGTTCCGGAATACGGAGTCTTCCACGGCGATTCGCCTTCAAGGCTGGAGAATGCCTCCCGAGAAAGAGCCGATCGGCCCTAGTACGGGAATCCATTCTACAGAGAATCAGTCTAGTGTCCAACGTGAGGCCGCCGATGACCGCGCCAGTCACCGTCGTGCTCATCGACGGCCACAGCGAGACGCGCGCCGCGCTGACCTCGGCGTTCGGCCGCGACCCGGAGTTCGACCTCCTCGCCAACACGGCTGACGCGGACGAGGCCGTTGGGCTATGCCGCAATCACCGGCCCCGGGTCATCCTCGTCGACGCGCGAAGGCTTGAGCAGCCGGCGGAGAGCTGCCGGGCGCTCGCCGCCGCCAGCCCAGCCTCGCGGCTGGTGGTCTTCGCGACCTTCTTCCGTCCGGGCGAGCAAAGGCAGTACATGGAGATCGGCGCCGCCGCCTGCCTCCTCAAAGGGGAGCCCTTCCGCGACCTGGCTAAGCGGCTCAAAGCCCTGGCAGAGTCCATCGAGTAGCAGAAACCTCCGCCGGGCAGACTATTGGCCTCGCGATGCCGGGGGCCGAATGGGCCGTCCCAGGTGACCTCCGGCCGGCCGGCAGCGCGCGCGACATCAGCTGAGCCCATCGCCCTCTTCGCCTGCTAAGCTGATTCGAGTCGCCAACCGCGGCGACGCAGCGTCATGCCTGCAGAGAGAGCGAGCACAGCCCCGCGACGGCGCGTCCTCATCCTGGGCGCCGCCGGCCGCGATTTCCACGACTTCAACGTCGTCTTCCGCGACGCGCCCGCCTACGAGGTCGTCGGCTTCACGGCGGCGCAGATCCCCAACATCGCCGGCCGCACCTACCCGCCGCAGCTCGCCGGGCCGCTCTACCCCGCCGGCATCCCCATCCTCCCGCAGAAGGGCTGGGAGGACCTGGTCAGGACGCGCGGCGTCGACGAGGTCGTCTTCGCCTACAGCGACGTCTCCCACCTCGACGTCATGCACGTCGCCTCGCGGGCGGTGGCGGCGGGCGCCGACTTCCGCCTCCTCGGCGCCGGGGCGACGATGCTCACCGCCTCGCGGCCCGTCGTCTCCATCTGCGCCGTGCGCACCGGCTGCGGCAAGAGCCCCCTGGCGCGCTTCGTCGCCGGCGTCTTCCGTGCGGCCGGGCTGCGCGTCGCCGTCGTGCGCCACCCCATGCCCTACGGCGACCTGGTCGAGCAGGCGGTGCAGCGCTTTGCCACCCTCGAGGACCTGGAGCGCGCCGACTGCACCATCGAGGAGCGCGAGGAGTACGAGCCGCACATCGCGGCCGGCGACCTCGTCTTCGCCGGCGTAGACTACGAGCGCATCCTGCGCGCGGCCGAGAGCGAGGCCGACATCATCCTCTGGGACGGCGGCAACAACGACCTGCCCTTCTTCCGGCCCGACCTCGAGATCGTCCTCGCCGACCCGCACCGGCCCGGCCACGAGACGACCTACTTCCCCGGCGAGGCGAACCTCGTGCGGGCGGACGTCGTCGTCCTCACCAAGGTCGACACGGCGGACCGCGAAGACGTGCGCGACGTGCGCGAGAACGTCCGCCTCGTCAACCCGCGCGCCACGGTCGTCGAGATGGCGATGCCCCTGCGCGCCGACGACGAGCAGACGGTGCGCGGCAAGCGCGTCCTGGTCATAGAGGATGGGCCGACGGTTACGCACGGCGGCATGGGCTACGGCGCCGGGCTGCTGGCGGCGCGGCGCTTCGGCGCGGCGGCGCTGGTCGACCCCAGGCCCTACGCCGTCGGCAGCATCAAGCCCGTCTTCGAAGCGTACCCGCAGCTGGGGCCGGTCCTGCCCGCCATGGGCTACGGCGACGAGCAAATTGCCGACCTGGAGGCGACCATCGAGGCGGTGCCCTGCGACCTCGTCGTCGTGGCGAGCCCCGTCGACCTGCGGCGCCTGCTGCGCCTCTCCAAGCCGGCCGTACGCGTCAGCTACGAAGTCGAGGAACGCGGCGAGCCGAAGCTCTCGCCCCTGCTGCGCGAGTTCGCGGCGCGGGTGAAGACGCGTGCCTGAGCGAGTCGTCGTCGCCCTGGGCGGCAACGCCCTGCTCCGTCGCGGCGAGCCACCGACGGAGGCGGCACAGCAGCGCAACGCCGAGGTGGCCGCGAAGGCGGTAGCGGCCGTCGCGCGCCGGCACCAGACCGTCGTCACGCACGGCAACGGCCCGCAGGTCGGCCTGCTGGCGCTGGAGAGCGAGGCCCTTCGACAGGCTCAGGACAGGGCCTACCGCGACGTGCCGCCCTACGGGCTGGACGTCCTCGGCGCCGAGAGCCAGGGGATGATCGGCTTCCTCCTGGAGCAGGCCCTGCGCAACGCCCTGGACGGCACCGCCGTGGCGACGCTGCTCACCACCGTCCTCGTCGACGCCGCCGACCCGGCGTTCGCGAAGCCGACGAAGCCCGTAGGCCCGATGTACGACGAGGCGACGGCGAGGCAGCTCGCCGAGGCGAGGGGCTGGAGCATCGCCCGCGACGGCGCCGGCTTCCGGCGCGTCGTCCCCTCGCCTCGCCCGCGCGAGATCCTGGAGATCGCGGCCATCCGCGCCCTCGTCCAGGCCGGCATCCTCGTCATCTGCGCCGGCGGCGGCGGCGTCCCCGTCGTCCGCGGCGCCGATGCAATCGGGGCCCTCGAAGGCGTCGAGGGCGTCGTCGACAAGGACCTGACCTCGGCCCTGTTGGCCGAGGCCCTGGACGCCGACTGGCTCCTGCTCCTCACGGACGTCGAGTATGTCGAGTGGGAGTGGCGGACGCCGCGGGCGCGGCCGATCCGCGAGGCAAGCGTCGCCGAGCTGCGGCGCGTCGCCTTCGAGGCCGGCTCCATGGGCCCGAAGGTGGAGGCCGCCTGTCAGTTCGTCGAGCGCACGGGGCGGCGGGCGGCCATCGGCGCTCTGGCCAACGCGCCCGAGATGCTCCTGGGGCGCAAGGGGACGCTGATCAGGCCCAGCTAGCGCTTGACGCGCCTGAGCAGCTCGATGGTGGGGCCGGAGCGGTTCATGCAGTAGAAGTGGATGCCCGGCACGCCGCCGTCCAGGAGCTTCTGCACCTGCTCCGCCATGTAGTCCGCCCCAAGCCGCTCCTGCTCCGCCTCCGACGCCTGCTCCAGCCGGCCGCGGATCTCCGCCGGCATGGTGATGCGCAGCGACTCGCCGATGAAGCGCGACGCCTGGGCGAAGCGGTCGAAGGGGAGGATGCCGGGGATGATCGGCAGCTCG
>DATBWN010000089.1:0-5521 GCA_036514755.1 Dehalococcoidia bacterium
ACGAGGCCGCTGGTCGTGCTCTTGCCGTGGCAGCCGGCGATGGCGACGCCGGTCTTGCCTTCCATGAGGCGAGCGACCATCTCGGCGCGCTTGATGACGGGGATGCCGCGGCGAAGGGCCTCGACGAGCTCCGGGTTGTCGGCGGCGGCGGCGGATGTCGTGACGACGAGGTCGGCGTCGCCGACGTTCGCGGCGGCGTGCGGGCCGATAGCGACGCGGGCGCCGATCGAGGCGAGGGCGTCGGTCAGCGGCGATCGACGCAGGTCGGAGCCGGAGACCTGGTGCCCCCAGGCAAGGAGGATGCGACCGATGGCGGACATGTGCATGCCGCCGATGCCGACGAGGTGGACGCGCCGCGGGATGGGCGCGGTCACGACCTCACCCTTTGCTGCCGCTTCCCCCTCGCCTGCGGAGAGGGGGACTGAGGGGGAGAGGTCGGAAGCGGCGCGCCCGCCATCTCCATCAGCAGGCGGGCAAGGCGCTCGGCGGCCTGCGGCTGGGCGAGATGGGCCATCGCCTCTCGCATCTGGCGCCGACGCGTCTCATCCCGCAGTAGATACATGACGCCGGGCTGCAGCTGGGCCAGCCCCGGCCCCGACTCGGGCAGCATCACGGCGGCGCCCTGCTCCTGGAGGTAGAGAGCGTTGGCCCGCTGGTCCGAGAAGTCGCCGGGGATGAGGACGGCGGGCAGGCCGGCCGCCGGCAACTCGCCGAGCGTGGAAGCGCCGGCGCGCATCACGGCCAGGTCGGCGGCGGCGCAGGCGAAGGCCATGTCGTCGCCGTGCAGGTACGCGTGCAGGTGCCAGCGCGCCTGCAGCTCCGCCGGCAAGCGCGAGCATTCCTCTCGCAGCCAGCCTTCGTCGTTCCGGCCGCTGACCTGGATGAGCTGGCCGAGGCGGAGGAGGTCGGCGGCCCAGGCTGCGACGTCGCGGTTGATCGCGCTCGCGCCGGTGCTGCCACCCGCGACCAGGAGGGCCGGCAGGCCAGGGTCGAGGTCGAGGCGGCGGCGCGCCTCCTCTCGGCGCGCCGCGAAGAAGGCGGGGCGCACCGGGTAGCCTGTGAGCACTGTCTTCGCGGCGGGCATCGCGACGGCAGCGGGCGGGACGCTGACGGCGACGCGGTCGGCGACGCGCGTGAGGAGGCGCACGGCGAGGCCGGGCTCAACGTCGGGCAGGAAGAGCAGCAGAGGGCGGCGGCGCAGCCTGGCGGCGAGGCCGACACCGGCGCTGCCGTAGCCGCCCGTGGCGAATACGACGTCCGGCCCGAACCGCCGCAGGATGACGTATGCCTGCAGCGTCCCCGCGACGAGCTTGAGGAAGCCCTTCGCCGCGCCCAGGGGCGAGCCGACGCGCAGCGGCCCGGCCGTGACCGCGCGAAAGGCGATGCCCTCCCGGGCGACGAGCTCGGCGTCGATCTTGCCGGCGACACCGACGTAGAGGAGCTCGAGGGGCTCATGCGCGGCGTCGCACAGGCGGCGCAAAGCCGCGGCGACGGTCAGCGCCGGATAGACGTGACCGCCGGTGCCCCCGCCGCAGAAAGCGACCTTCATTCCAGACCCCTGGCCCCTGACCCCCGGCCCCCGGGCTAGCTCGTCACGTCGGCGCGGCCCGCACCCTCAGCGGCGGCCGGTCCGCCTGCTGCCGGCCGTAGCGCGACACGTTCAGCAGGACGCCGACGCCCGCCATGATCATAACCAGCGAGGAGCCGCCGTAGCTAACGAACGGCAAAGGGATGCCCGTGAGCGGGATCGACCGCGTGACGCCGCCGATGTTGATCAGCGCCTGGTAGGCGATCCAGCAGACGACGCCCATCGCCAGGTAGGAGCCGAAATCGTCGCGGGCGTTGAGGGCGATGCGGAAGCCGCGATAGACGAGGTAGGCGAAGAGGCCGATGACGATGACGGCGCCGATGAAGCCCGTCTCCTCGCCGATGATGGCGAAGATGCCGTCCGTGTGGGCGCCGGGCACGTAGAAGAACTTCTGGCGGCTGACGCCCAGCCCCAGCCCCTCGATGCCGCCGCTGCCCAGGGCGATGAGCAGCTGCTGGACCTGAAAGCCGATGCCGGAGGGGTCTTCGTCCGGGCGGACGAAGACGAGGATGCGGTCGGCGCGGTAGTCGCCGCTGAGGACGAGCAGGCCGCCTGCGACTGCGCCGATGGCGGCGAGGGTGAAGATGTGCGTCAGCGAGGCGCCGGCGAGGAAGAAGAGCGTCGCCATCGTCAGGACGACGATGACGGCCGTGCCGGTGTCCGGCTCCATGAGGATGAGCGCCGCGACGACGCCGACAAGGAAGATGAAGGGCGAGAAGCCGAGGGCGAAGCTCTGGACGTCGCGGCCGCGGGAGGCCAGCCAGGCCGAGATGTAGACAACGAGCGCCAGCTTGGCAAACTCGCTGGGCTGGAAGGGCGGCAGCGGCCCGAGGCCGATCCAGCGCCGGGCGCCGTAGGCGTCGGTGCCGGCGAAGAGGACGGCGGCGAGCATTAGCACGGCGGCGAGCATCAGGATCGGGCTGGCGAAACGCAGGTAACGATAGTCGAAACGCATAAAGGCGAACATCGCCACCAGGCCGATGAGGGCCGCGCCCGCCTGGCGCACGAGGAAGTAGTCGACGTCGCCGTACTCGGAGAGGGCGATGGCGAAGCTCGAGCTGTAGACGAAGATGAGGCCGACGACCACCAACGCCAGCGTCACGACGAGGATGGTGTAGTCCGGCCGGCCGGCGCGCAGCCGGCTCGTCTGGTTAGCCATTCGCGGCCTCTTCCTGGAGCAGCGCGACGAGGCGCCGGAACTCGATGCCGCGCTGCTCGAAGTTATCGTAGGCGTCGAAGCTCGTGCAGGCGGGCGAGAGAAGGACGACGTCGCCGGGCTGGGCGCGGGCCACCGCCGCCTCGAACGCCTCGGCCAGCGTCGGCAGGCAGTCGACGGGCAGGTCGGTGGCCTTCGCGGCGCGGGCGAGCATCGGCCCCGCCTCGCCGAAGCAGAGGATGGCGCGGCAGCGGCGCGCCGCCACCTCCAGCATCTCCTCCAGCGGCAGCTTCTTCTCCCGGCCGCCGAGGAGGAGGACGACCGGCTCCTCGAACGCGCGCAGCGCCGCCAGCGTGCGCTCCGGCGCCGTGGCGATGCTGTCGTTGTAGTAGTCGACGCCGCCGGCGCGGCCGACGAGCTCGAGGCGGTGCGCCGGCGGCTGGAAGGCGCGCACCGCCGCCGCGACGGCCTCCGGCCCGATGTCGCACGCCGCGGCGATTGCCGCCGCTGCCGTGACGTTGGCGACGTTGTGGAAGCCGCGCAACGGGATCTCGGCGGCGGGCAGGACGGCCTCCGTGCGGCCGTCGCGGCGCCAGTAGACGCTGCCCTCCCGCAGGAAGGCGCCGTCGGCGCCCGGGTCGCCGGCGACGCTGAAGAGGAAGACGCGGCCGCGGGCCTCGGGGCGCAGCTCGTGGCAGACGGGGTCGTCGGCGTTGAAGACCACGGCGTCGTTGGGCGACTGGTAGGCGAAGATGTTGCGCTTGAGCGCGACGTACTCCTCCCAGCTGAACTGATCCAGGTGGTTGGGCGTCACGTTTAGCAGGGCGCCGACGTGCGGGCTGCGTTGCGTCAGCTGCAGCTGCGTGTGGCTGACCTCGAGCACGGCCCATCGCTCCGGCCGGGCCGCCTCCAAGAGCGACATGAGGCCGACGCCGATGTTGCCGCCGAGGACGTGCCAGCGGCCGGCGGCGCCGAAGATGGCGTCGACCAGCGACGTCGTCGTCGTCTTGCCGCTGGAGCCGGTGATGCCGAGGACGGGCCCCGGATAGAGGTCGAGGAAGAGGCCGGCCATCGAAGCGAGGGGCACGCCGCGCGCCCGGGCGGCGAGGACAGCGGCGTTGTCCAGCGGCACGCTCTGCGAGACGCAGACGAGGTCGGCGTCGGCGAGGGCGCTGAGGTCCTCCTCGCCGAGGCGGAAGTCGACGGCGAGGCCGTGGAGGGCGGCGACGCGGCCCTGGAGGGCGGCCGCGGGCTTGCGGTCGCCGACGGTAACGCGGGCGCCGTGCAGGGCGAAGTAGCGCGCCAGGTCCTCACCCTCGATGCCGAGGCCGATAACGCTAACCCTCTTGCCCCGCCAGTCCTGCTCTTCGGTCATGGCATTCTAGCTAATCGACGAAGGCCAGGGCGACCCCGGCCAGCCCGCCCAGCAGCCCGGCGACCCAGAACCGCGTCACCACCTGCGTCTCTTCCCAGCCGCCGAGCTGAAAGTGGTAATGGATCGGCGCCATGCGAAAGACGCGCTTGCCGCGCGTCTTGAAGGAGCCGATCTGGAGCGCGTCCGAGAGGCCCTCGGCGAAGAAGACGACGCCGATGACTGGCAGGAGCAGCCACCAGCCGGTCATGAAGGCGAGGACGACGAGCCCGATGGCCAGGGACTGCGAGCCGACCTCGCCCATGAAGACCTGCGCCGGGTGGGCGTTGAACCAGAGGAAGCCGGCGGCGCCGCCGACGACGGCGAAGGCGAAGGCGCCGAGGGCGTCCTGCCCCTGGCCGATGGCGATGGCGCCGTAAGCGCCGTAGGCGAGGGCGCAGGCGCCGGCCATCAGGCCGTCCATGCCGTCCGTGATGACGGCGCCGCTCGTCGCGGCGAAGAAGACGACGACGGCGACGGGCACGTACGCCACGCCGAGGCTGTAGCCGCCGAAGTGGGGCACGAGCACCGACTCGAGGTCGAGGTAGAAGTAGAGCAGCAGGCTGACGACGACGCCGCTGACCAGAAGCACGCCCCACTTGACGAACCAGACCCAGACCTCGTGGCCGGTGAGGCGCTGGGCGCCCACCAGCGTCTGGAAGTCGTCGAAGGAGGCGAGGGTGGCCGCAGCCAGCATCGCGAGGAGCGGGATGAGGACGTCGCCGTCCTCCGGCACGGCGAAGACGAGCGCCGCCACCGAGACGCCGAGGAGAAACATCACGCCGCCCATGGTCGGCGTGCCGGCCTTCGCGGCGTAGGCTTCGGGCTCTTCGCCGGAGTACGCCTTGGCGAGCTTGCGGCGGCGCAGCTCGCTGAGGATAGGTTGGCCGGCGGCGAGCGTGACCAGCATCGAGAGGCAGCCCGCGAGCATGGCGTCTAGCATCTAGCGCCCATCGCTCCCAAGCGCGGCGCTGCTGCTGCGCATCCTGCGCCCTTCGCCGAGCTCAGGGCTTGTCTGCTCCGCCGTCACTGAGTGAGGTAGTCCTGAGGGGACACCCCTCAGACTCCCCGTCAGGGGGTTGCACCCCCTGTACCCCCGCTTTGCCAGATTGACCGACTGCCCGATTGCCTGCGACAGGGGCGTCATCGCGTCAACTCCTCCACCACCGTCTCCAGCGCGAGGCCGTGCGACGCCTTGACGAGGAGGACGTCGCCGGGGCCGAGGAGGCGCCGCAGCTCTGCCGCCGCCTCCTCCTTCGAGTCGAAGTGGCGGACAAAGGCGGCGCCGGCGGCGCGGGCGGCGGCGGCGATCTGGCCGCCGCGCGGCCCGACGGTGAACAACGCGTCGACGACCTTGGCCGCCGCC
>DATBWN010000090.1:0-11785 GCA_036514755.1 Dehalococcoidia bacterium
GGTGTCGCAGAAGGGGTTCGCGGCGGAACTGCTCGGCTTCCAGCAGGTGGACACGGTGGAGTTCTGGCTGCCGTTGTTCCTCTTCTCGGTGCTGTTCGGGCTTTCGATGGACTATCACGTGTTCCTGCTGAGCCGGATCCGCGAGCGCTACGACCAGACGGGCGACAACACGGACGCTGTCGCCTTTGGGTTGCGGTCGACGGGGCGGCTGATCACGGGCGCGGCGCTGATCATGGTCGCGGTGTTCGGCGGGTTTGCGATGGGCGACCTTGTGATGCTGCAGCAGACGGGCTTCGGCCTCGGCGCCGCCGTGCTCATCGACGCGACGATCATCCGGTCGGTCCTCGTGCCGGCGTCGATGAAGCTGCTGGGGCGCTGGAACTGGTACCTGCCCTCGGTGCTGAGCTGGCTGCCGCACCTCGGCGTCGAGCAGGCGGAGTCGGTCTACGTCCCGGACGCGGGCGGGAAGTAGCAGGTAGCAGCTAACAAGTAACGAGGGGGCCCGTTGGCCGAGCGGGCCCCTTTCTTCTTGCGCGGCGCTGCGATAATGGGCGGGCGATGGAGCTGAGCGAGCTGCTGAGCCGCCGCTGCGTCGAGCGCCCCAAGGGCTCGCCGACGCTGGCGCGCGAGGAGGCGGGGCGCTTGCTGCCGCTGGTGCCGGGCTGGGAGTTGGGTGCGGACGGCGGCGCCCTGCGCTGGCGGCGCCGCTTCGCCGACTTCGCGGCGGCGATGGCGTTCGTCGACCGCGTCGCGGCGCTGGCGGAGTCGGAGGGCCACCACCCGGACATCCGCGTCCATTCCTACCGCTGGGTGGAGCTAGCGCTTTCGACGCACTCCATCGGCGGGCTATCCGAGAACGACTTCATCCTGGCGGCGAAGACGAACCGGCTGCTGGAAGGCGACGCCTAGACTCCCGAGATTGCCGCGGCTCGCGCAGCGAGCCTCGCAAAGACAGGGGAGCCCGGGGAGCCCTCAGATGCTCGTCTCGCCGACGGGGTGGCCGGCGAGGCGGTAGTAGTGGCGCTCCATGAGGAGCATGTTCGGCTCGCGCAGGCCCTGCGCTTCGACCTTGGCGCGGTTGAAGCCGGCAGCGCGGCGGCGCAGGGCGGCGTCGCTCAGCGCCGTATACAGGGCGTCCGCGAGCGCCTCAACGTTACGCGGCGGGACGTGCAGGCCGTTGGCGCCGTGCTCGACCCAGCCGTCCAGGCTCGGCAGATCGCTGAGGACGGGGAAGGCGCCCGCGGCCATCGCCTCCAGGTTGCTCAGGGCGAGGGAGTCGGAGCCGGGGACGGAGACGTAGACCCGGGCCCCGGCGAGCGCCTCGGCGAGCGCCGGGGCGTCCAGGCGGCCGAGGAAGCGGGCCGAGTCGCCGAGGCCCAGCTCGCGCGCCAGCGCCTCGAGGCGCGGCCTCTGGCTGCCGTCGCCTGCGACGAGGAGCCGAGCTTCGGGCAGCCTTTGGCGCAGGCGGGCAAAGGCGCGCAGGACGGTATCGACGTTGTAGAGCGGCTCCAGGGCGCGGTCGCTGATGACGGTCGGCGTCGCCGGCGCGTCCCGCAGGTTGACGCTGCGCTCGCCGGCGTCGAGGAAGAGGCGGTCGATGCCGAGATGGATGACGGCGGCGCGCTCGGCGGGGACGCCGAGGGCGACGGCGCGGCGGGCGAGGGCGGCGTCGTTGGCGGTGAGGAGGTCGGTGCGGGCGAGCGTCCAGCGGGCGATGAGGCGGCCGAGGGGCGCGTATGACTCGACATAAAGGTCGGAGCCCCAGGCGCTGACCACGTAGGGGTGGAAGCCGGCGAGGGCGCCGTAGAAGCCGTGCTCGACGACGTAGTGGGCGTGGAAGACGTCGGGCTGGATCGCCCGCAGCGCGCGCGTCAAGCCGGCGCGCCGGTAGCGCAGGGCGTGGACGAGTCGCAGAAGGTTGGGCGGCGCCTTGGCCTTCACGGTTTGAGGCGGTGCGGCTGGTCGTGATGCGGAGGTTGGTGTGGCCGGCGACAGCGCGTGGACGGTGACGCCGGGCAGGTCGAGGCTCGGCCGGTAGTAGGAGATGGCGTGCACGTCGTGGCCACGGCGGACGAAGACCTCCAGCCAGCGGCGCGTGTGCAGCCCTTCGAAGTCGCCGAGGACGGCGATGCGCAGGGGCGGGCCGGGGAGCTCGTTCACGGGCGGCGCCCGGACGCGTCGGGGCCGGCGGGACGTCGCGTCAGGGGCAGCCGCGCCGCCAGCGAGCGCAGGGCGTCGACGTAAAGAGCGGCGTCGGCCGGTCGCGGCAGAAGGGCGTCGGCGATGGAGCCGCCGGAGAGGGCGCGGAAAGCCATCACCGTCAGCGCCAGGCTCAGCGTATAGCCGAGGCTGGCGCCGATGGCGGCGCCCTCCACCTCAAGCAGCGGGATGAGGATGAGGTCGGCTACGACCGTTACGACGAGAGCGGCGAAGGCGATGACGGCGTTGATCAGGGGCCGGCCGCGGCTGAAGACGTAGGCGGCGAGGATCTTCGTGCCGGCGAGGGCGACCGTGCCCGGCAGGAGGAGGACGAAGGGCAGCACGGCGTCATCGAAGTCTGAGCCGAAGACGAGCGGTACGACGAAGGGCGAGACGGCGCCGGCGGCGATGGCAGCGAGCGCCGTTACGAGGATGGTGTTGCGGCAGACGATGGGCGCGTTGCGCGCCGCGTATTCGTCGTCGCGGGCGGTGAGGTTTGTTTGGAAGACGACGGCGACCGAGTTGGCGATGAACCACATGCCCTCGCTCAGCTGGACGCCCACGGCGTAGAGGCCGACGCCGGCGGTGTTAACGAAGGCGAGGACGAGGTAGGAGTCGAGGCGGTAGTTCAAGGCCTGAAGCAGGTTGCCGAGCTGCGCCTCGAAGCCGAAGCGGACGGTCGGGCGCAGAGTCGTGAAGGAGGGAAGGCGTCGCGGCAGGGCGCTCGTCCCGAGGAGGACGTAGCCGAGGACGGTCGGCGGCAAGAACGAAGCGCTCCAGACAGCGATGGCGCGGCCGACTGTGAGGCCGATGGTCAGCTCGACGAGGACGAAGCCGACGAGGGCGGCGAGCGTCAGCAGCACCTCGAGCACGTTCATGGCGCCGAAGCGCTCCTGGGCGCGCAGGCAGCCCTCGACGAGGCGGAACTGGATGATCGCCGGCACGGTGAGGACCGCGAGCCAGTAAGGGCCGGCCGCGGCGTGAATGCTCTCGCCGGCGAGCAGCGCCGCGATGCCGACGATGGCGGCGGTGAGGGCCGTCGCGGCGATGGTCACGCTGAGTCCCGACTCGAGCGCTTCGCGGCTCGTCAGGTCGCGGCGAGCGACGAAGTAGACGATGGCGCTGGCGATGCCCAGGCTGGCGAGGGCGAAGCCGAAGCCGACGGCCTGCTGGTACAGGGCGGTGACGCCGCGGCCCTCCGGGCCAAGGACGCGGGCGAGAAGGACGGCGGCGAGAAAGGAGATGCCGTAGGCGACGACGGTGCTGATGAAGACCGAGTTGACGTTGAAGAGGAAGCCGCCTGCGGCCGGCCGGCTCTCGCTCTCGCTAGACATCGGCGGATGCCGCCGCGCCGGCGACCAGCGCCTCCACGGCCTCGAGCTCGGCGTCCAGGCGCTGCTCCCAGCTCCAGAAGCTGCGCTTGGCGAAGTCGCGGGCGGCCTGGGCCAGGCGCTTGCGCCGCGCCGGGTCGCCGGCGAGGCCGGCCAGCGCCTCGGCGATGAGGCGCGGCTCGCCCGCTGGCAAAAGGACGCCCGTCTCGTCGTCGCGGATCAGCTGGCGCGTCGCCCCCTCGTCGATGGTGAGGATGCAGCGGCCGGCCGCCATCGCCTCCAGCAGGGGGTTGCCGACGTTGGAGAGCTCGTTCAGGGAGAGGAAGACATCGGCGGCCCACAGGTAGCGCCTCACCTCAGCCTGCGGCACGGCGCCGACGAAGCTTACGCGGTCGCTGACGCCCAGGCGCCGCGAGTGCGCCTCCAGATTCGCCCGCTCCTGGCCGTCGCCGACGACGAGGAGGCGCGCCGCGACGCCGCGGTCGCGTAGGCGGGCGACGGCGTCGACGGCGCGGTCGACGCGCTTCCAGCGGTCGAGGCGGACGGCAGTGACGAGGACGAAGTCCTCCGCGGCGAGGCGAAGCCGGGAGCGGGCGGCGGTCACCTCGCGGCTCGTCGGCGGGCGCACGTACTCCAGGTCGAGGCCGTTGCGCCAGAATCGCGTCTTGGCGATCGAGGCCGGGTTGAGGCGGCGCAGCACCTCGTCGCCCTGGGTGCCGTCGTCCGTCATCAGGTAGAGGTCGGCGGGCGTTTTCAACGCCACCACCTCCTCATACTTGCGCAGGAGGTTCAGCGGCTGGCTCAGGTAGGGGCGCATGACCGTGCCCTGGAAGCGGGCGACGAGGGGCAGGGCGTGCCGTCTGCGGACGAGGCGCTGGGCGAGGACGCCGTTGACCTCGTAGCCGTAGAGGAGGTCGTAGCGCTGGCGGCGCAGGAGACGCTCGGCGCGGCGGCTGGCGAGCAGGGGGAAGAGGAGGGCGAAGCGCAGCTTCTGCTGCGCCTTCTCGACCGGCGCCGGCAGGCGCAGACGCGCGTCGATCAGCGAAGGCAGGTGGAAGAGATAGTAGGCCACGCCCTCGATGGCCGGCGGCGGCTGCGGCGGCGCGCCGAACTGGTGGTTCGCCCCCACCGTCGCCGAGACGAAGTCGACCTGGTGGCCGCGGCGGCCGTAGGCCTCCAGCGTCTTGTAGAGGGAGGCGGCGCCGCCCTGGCCGGCGAGGGCCCAAACTTCGAGGGCGCTGATCATGAGAATGCGCAACTCTGCAACGCCTCTGCTATCGCCCCGGGGATAGCCTAAGGAGCCTGCCTGCCGGCAAGCCCAGGGCGTGAGTATTCTACCCTTGCTGAGGGGAAGGGAAACTTCGTATGATACAGCGCTGAAGCTTATGCACCGGGGTGTAGCTCAGCCAGGCTAGAGCGCACGGTTCGGGACCGTGAGGTCGGCAGTTCAAATCTGCCCACCCCGACCAGAAACTGAACTGCCCAGGGGCAGGCCCGAAAGGACGTTCCCGCTACGTCTGCACTGTCCCATCTAACGAGGTAGGGGAGATGGAATCGCCGATTCAGGCAGAAGAGGCTACGCGTCTGAAGCGCCAGGGCGCGGAGCAAGCCATACAGCTGGCGCTGGAGAGCAAGTGGGAAGAGGCGGTAACCCTCAACCGCTCCATCCTCTCCGTGCATGAGGGCGACGTCGACGCCTGGAACCGGCTTGGCAAGTCGCTCCTCGAGCTCGGCCGCTACCGCGAAGCGCGGGAGGCCTACGCCAAATCGCTCGATCTCGAGCCGGGGAACTCTATCGCCAGGCGCAACCTGGACCGCCTGGCGACGATACCGGAGGAGGAGCAGCCGCGCCGCGCCGAGGCCGTCGCCAAGGTCGCGCAGGACCTCTTCATCGAGGAGATCGGCAAGTCGGGCCTGACGCTGCTGCAGGGCGCCTCGCCCGAGACGCTGGCGACGCTCACCGCCGGCGACGAGGTGTACCTGAAGCCGGGCGACAAGCTCATCCAGGTCGAAGACATCCAGGGCGAAGTCCTGGGCTCGCTGGAGCCGAAGCTGGCCCTGCGCCTGCTGCGCCTGATGGAGGGCGGCAATCGCTACGCTGCCGCCATCAAGAGCGTCAACGACAGCAGGGTGGAGCTGATCATCAAGGAGACCTACCGCGACCCGTCTCAGACCCGGCTCTCCTTCCCCGCCGTCGGCGGCGAGGGCGTGCGACCCTACATCAAGGAGTCGCTGCTGCGGCTGGGCGACGAGGAAGAGGATGACCTGGAGGAAGAGGCCGAAGGCGAGGAGTGGGAGGCGGAGACGGAGACCAGGGAGGGAACGGTGACCTTCTCCGCCCTCCAGGGCGCCATCGAGCGAGAGTCGGAGGACGAGGAAGAGGAGGCGTAGGCTGCCGTGGCGCGGCGCCCGAAAGTAGCCGTCGCGCGCTGGGAGGACGTCCCGGGCGAGCGGCTGGCGAGCTACTGGCGGCGCCTGCGCGAAGCCGGCCTCGAGCCTGTCGACCTCTGCGGCCCGGCCTACGAGACGGGCAAGCCGAGTCAGTCCATCGAGGGCTGCGCCGGCCTGCTCCTCACCGGCGGCGTCGACATCGACCCGCGGCGCTACGGCGAGGCGCCTCATCCCGACGTCAAGGCAACGAACGCCGCGAGGGACGCCTTCGAGGAGGAGGCGCTCAAGCGGGCCCTGGCCGAAGACATGCCCGTGCTGGCGATCTGCCGCGGCCACCAGCTGCTTAACATCGCTCTCGGCGGCGGGCTGCTTCAGCACATCGACAGCGGCGAGCACGTGGCCCACGCCGAGGAGCCGCACGAGTCGCGCTGGCACGCCGTCGCCCTCGAGCCCGATAGCCGCCTGCGCGGCATCCTCGGCGTCGATTCCCTGCTGGTCAACTCCCGCCATCATCAGGCGGTGACGCCGGAGCGTCTGGCGCCCGGCCTGCGCATCGCCGCCCGGAGCGAGGACGGCCTCGTCGAGGCGGTGGAGAGCCCGGCCCACCGCTGGGTCGTCGGCGTCCAGTGGCACCCCGAGCGCGAGGAGAGCGGACAGCCCGACTTCGACGCCATGAGTCGCCGCTTATTCCATGCATTCGCCCTCGCTTTGAATATCCAGATGTCTATCTAAAGAAGACGCTCAAGTGGTCGCTTAATGGAATGTGCATAACTATCGGTAGATAGTGAATTTCTTGTCGCGCTACTTGTAACTCCTTTAAGCCCATCGAATAATCGACTCAGTCGCACGCGCCGAAGCGTTTCGTGAGACGGTGCACAAAGTGCGCACGAGTGGTCGCTAACCGGCTGTCGCTTAGGCGCGCGGAATAGAGGAGATGTTGTTTCAGGCAGGACGGGGTTTCCTAGGCAGGCTCCGCGTCTGCGCTGCCCGTCGTCGGGGGGGCGAGCGGGGAGCGCTTCGGCCGCCTCCTGTCCGCTCGCCGCCGGCCGCCTCCGATGGCTTGTCGGCGGCGAGCCGGGCGGCCGCGCTTTCGCGACGGCCCGCGGCCGTGGACGGGGCGCCGCTCCATGTCTGGACCTTCGACACGGATCTGCGCGCGACGAGGGTGCTCTACTCAAGCATCTACAGCGACGTCGACGTCTTCGTGGGAACGAAGGCCTCTGACTGGCTGAGCGCCGAGGACGCGCAGGCCTTGATGGCTGCGCCGCAGCGCTGTCTGAAGGAGCGCTCGCCCGTGCACGACCGCGTCAGCGTCTTCTTCGACGGGAAGCTCCGTGATTTCGAGATCGTGGCGATACCAAGTATGACGGACCAAGGCGAAGCCGTGGGCGTTACCTGCATCGCCGTGGACCTCTCCGAGGACGGAAGCCTGCCGGAGGCGCCGTCAAAGCGCTCCGGTGCTCCCCGAGGCCTCAGGTCGTTGCTCCGCCGCGCGAGGCCGCCCGCCTCCTCGCGCAACGACTGGGGCGGCGTCGGCGAGGTGGCGGTCGATGCGGCGCTGCACGGCCTGCGCGGCCGCAAGGGGCTGGTCCGGCTGACGCGGACGGAGTGGCTTCTCCTGCTCTGCCTCCTCCAGAACCGCGGCGCCGTCCTGACGCATGAGCAGATCATCGAGCAAGTGTGGGGCGTCGCTTACAGGGACGCGCATCACCTCCTCCACGATACGGTGAGCCGGCTGAGGCGCCGCTTTCTCGCCGCCGGCCTGACCCGCGACCCGCTAGAGACGGTGCACGGTGTCGGCTACCGCTTCGTGGAACACCGCTAAACCGCCGCCCAACGCTCCTCTCCCCGGCGGTATACGCCGAGCGCCGGAAATGGTAACATAGCCCTAACAATTCTGTTCTTCCTGAGCCGCTCCCTTCACTCTGTGAAGAGGGCGACCGACGAAAGCCCGCCCATGACCACCACCCCCCTCGACGCCGGCAGCATCCGCCCCATCCGCATAGAGGACGAGATGCGCGCCTCCTACGTCGACTATGCGATGAGCGTCAACGTCTCCCGCGCCATTCCGGACATCCGCGACGGCCTGAAGCCGGTGCAGCGCCGCATCCTCTACGCCATGTCGGAGCTGAACCTAGCAGCGGGCAACCCTTACAAGAAGTGCGCCACCGTCGTCGGCGAGGTGATGGGCAAATACCACCCGCACGGCGACGCGCCGATCTACGACGCGCTGGTGCGCATGGCGCAAGACTGGGCGCTGCGCTACCCGCTGGTGGACGGGCAGGGCAACTTCGGCAGCATCGACAACGACCCGCCGGCGGCGATGCGCTACACGGAGGCGCGCCTCTCGCCGATCGCGGCGGAGCTTCTCGCCGACATCGACCGGAACACGGTCGACTTCACGCCGAACTTCAGCGACGAGCACAAGGAACCCTCCGTCCTGCCGGCGCGCGTCCCGAGCCTGCTGATCAACGGCGCTTCCGGCATCGGCGTCAGCCTGGCGACGAACATCCCACCGCACAACCTGAGCGAGGTCTGCGACGCCGTCACCGTCCTCATCGACCGGCCGGAGATGACGACGGACGAGCTAACGGGCATCATCAAGGGTCCGGACTTCCCCACCGGCGGCATCATCTTCGGCCGGCAGGCGATCAAGCAGACGTACAGCGACGGCCGCGGCCGCATCGTCGTGCGCGGCCGCGCCCACGTCGAGGAGTCGCGCAGCGGCCGCGCCCAGATCATCGTCACGGAGCTGCCGTTCCAGGTGAACAAGGCGGCGCTCATCGCCCGCATCGCCGAGCTGGTGAAGGCGCGCAAGATCGAGGGCATTAGCGACCTGCGCGACGAGTCGGACCGTCACGGGATGCGAGTCGTCATCGAGATGGGGCGCAGCGGTCAGGCGCGCCAGGTGCTGAACGCCCTCTACAAGCACACGGCGATGCAGACCGCGTTCGCGGTGAACCTCCTGGCGCTGGTCGACCGCGAGCCGCGCACGATCCGCCTGAAGACGGCGCTGGAGCACTACCTGGACTTCCGGCGCGAGGTCATCCGCCGGCGCAGCGAGTTCGACCTGGAGAGGGCGCGCGACCGCGCCCACATCCTGGAAGGCCTGCTCAAGGCGATCGAGAACCTGAGCGCCGTCATCCGCGCCATCCGCGAGTCCGCCTCGGCCGACGCGGCGCGCACTCGCCTGCAGGCGCGCCCCTTCAGCCTCAGCGAGCGCCAGGCGCAGGCCGTGCTCGACATGCAGCTGCGCCGCCTCGCCGCGCTCGAGCGACAGCGCATCGAGGAGGAGTATGCGGAGCTGATCCAGCAGATCAACTACCTGGAGGACCTGCTCGCCAACCCGCGCAAGATCGACTTCCTCATCAAGGAGGAAGCGCAGGAGGTCAAGAAGAAGTACGGCGACGAGCGCCGCACCCAGATCGTCGATCAAGAGGCGGAGGACTTCAGCGAGGAGGACCTCATCCCCCACCAGGAGATCGTCATCACGCTGACGAACCGCGGCTACATCAAGCGCCTGCCCCTGGAGACCTACCGGACGCAGCGCCGCGGCGGTCGCGGCATCACCGGTATGGGCGTGCGCGAGGCGGACGCCATCCGGCGCCTCCTCGTCGCCGATACGCACGATAGCGTCCTCTTCTTTACGGACCGGGGGCGCGTCTTCCAGCTGCGCGCCCACGACGTGCCCGACACTACCCGCCAGGCGCGCGGCACGCCCCTCGTCAACCTCATCGAGATCGAGACTGGGGAGCTGGTGACGGCGGTCGTGGCGACTTCGAGCTTCGATAACGACTTCATGTTGCTGGCGACGAAGCGGGGTGAGGTGAAGAAGACGCCCCTGAGCGAGTTCGAGTCGGTGCGACGCGCCGGTCTCATCGCCATGGACCTGGAGGACGGGGACGAGCTGGTCTTCGCCCGCCTCGCCAAGGACGGCGACGACGTCGTGCTCGTCTCGTCTCTGGGCAAGGCGATCCGCTTCACCGTGAAGGAGCTGCGCTCCGCCTCCCGCGCCAGCGGCGGTGTCCGCGGCATGCGCCTGGTCGAGGCCGAGGACGCGGTCGTGGCGATGGAGGTTGTCGTGCCGGGGGCGATGCTGCTGACGCTCTCCGAGACCGGCCTGGGCAAACGCACCGAGTTCGACGAGTATTCGCCCCACCTGCGCGGAGGACAGGGCGTGGCCACCCACCACGTCACGCCGCGGACGGGGCGAGTGGTCGCGGCGCGGGCCGTCACGGAGTCTCAGGAGCTGATCGTCGTCTCTCAGAGCGGCATCGTCATGCGAACGACGGTGGAGAGCATCCGCCGGGTCGGCCGTTCCGCCGAGGGCGTCCACGTCATGAACGTCGGTCCCGGCGACCGAGTGGCCTCAGTCGCGGTCATCGACCTGTCAGACGAGCTGCCGGGAGCAACGAACGCTGACCTCGCGGGCGATGAGCCAACGACGGCGAAGCGGTCGCGACGAGCAAAAGCGAACGGCGTCCCTTCGCCGCAAACGGGCCCAGGGCGCAGCCCTTCGACCGGCTCAGGACGGGGCCCTTCGACGGGCTCAGGACGGGGCAACGGCGGCCGTCCCAGGCGGGGCTAGGGGTTCGACTGCCACCAGTCGAAGACCTCGCTCCAGTCGTTGTGCCCGAAGAACCCGATTGGGCCGTCAATGGGAGGCAGGCCGCTCGTATCCTCGAAGTGGATGCGCGTGTCGAGGTCGCTCACGACCTCGATCATCGACCCGTTCGAGAGCCTGAAGAGCCAAAGCGACGCGGGCGCGTCATAAGGGGATTCGACGTCGAGGCGGGCGAAGAGGATGTAGGCGCCGTCTGAGGACCAGCGCGGCCGCTCCTCGATGTTCGCCTCGTCGCTTGTCAGGCGCCTCTTGTTCGATCCGTCGGCGGCCATGAGCCAGATTCGGCGGCGCGTCATGCCGGTGTCTGAGTGGCCGTCGTCGACGACGGCTCCCATGTCAGGTTGTGAGACATAGGCGATTTGGGAGCCGTCGGGAGACCAGGAAGGCGAGAGGGCGACGGTTCCTGAGCTAGTCAACTGCACAAATCTGCCGCCTGCAGGGTCGACCACCGCGATGTACTTGTTGGTCCAGGCCTCGCGGCCGCTGCCGGAAACGACCGCGAGCTTGCCGTTGCCTGCGGTGTCGAAGTAGTCATCGTTAAGGTTCCTGCTGCCTCCGGATGTTGGGGTCACAAGGACGTTCACGCCGACATCGAGCGCGGGCCCACCCGCAATCGGCACGGCCTGGAGGGGTACGCCGCTCTGCGCCTGGGGGAAACCCGCTGCAACAACGAAAAGGACGCGGCTTGAATCCGCAGACCAGCCGACGGTGAACATGCTGTTCCGTGCCTGACGGCCCAGGCTGTAGATCTCCCTGGCCTCACTGCCATCAGGGCGCACAACCCAGAGCGCAATGTCATCGGATCGTACGATCACGTCGGCCCGGTCATCTCTCACGAACGCGACCCACTGGCCATCAGGGCTCCACTTTGGTTCGGACATGTAGACGCGGAGGTAGTCGTCAGCTTCGGCGAGCACCGTGCGGCCGGAGCCGTCGGCGTTCTCGGCGATGAGGGAGCCGTGAGGGTCGAGATAGACGAGGCGATCGGCCGTCGGCGACCAGATGGCGCCGTAGGCATTGACTCGGTGAGCGCTGCTCCCGTCGGCGCGGACTACCCTGACGGCAGGTCCATCTGTCGACGTTACGTAGCTCAGCCATTCGCCGCTCGGAGACCAGCGCGGAGCGTAGGCGTGGCCACCGGTCGTGACGGGTTTGGGGTGGCCGTCGGGGAGGTCTTGCGTCCAGATGTCGCCGTCGTGAACGTAGGCGAGTTTGCCGAGGGCGGCCTCGCCGCGCGAGT
>DATBWN010000091.1:0-3524 GCA_036514755.1 Dehalococcoidia bacterium
CTGGCTGCCCCCTGTGCCCCCGCTGAGCCGGCGTCGGCGCCGCGCCCGTTCCGATCACCGTTCGTCGCCGACTCGGCTGCTCCCAGCCAGGCGGGCGGCTCGAAGGCGTCCGCGAAGGGGGCGACCTCCTGCACGCCGGCCGAGAGGCGGTCGCCGCGCTCCCGCACCCGCACCTGCACGAGGACGATGGTCCCGGCCGCCCACAGCTCCGCCGTGCGCTCGTAGGCGTCCGGCCAGACCGTCACCTCCACGCTGCCCGAGAGGTCCTCCAGCGCGGCGGCGATGAACGGGCGGCCGTCGCGCGTCGTCAGGCGGCGCGTGGAGCGCACGGCGCCGGCGAGGACGAAGTCGCGGCCCTGGGGCGGCAGGTCGGTCAGAAGCTCCGAGGTGATCTCGTTGCAGAGCGCGGTGACGTGCGGCGCTAGGTGGGGCGCCGCCGGCGTGAACGGGTGCTCGGAGGAGTAGCCCATGAGCTCCCGCTCCCAGCTGAGGATCTCGCCGCGGGGCACCGGCGCGCTCTCCAGGTCGATGCCGGAGAGCGGCGTCGCGACCTCGGCGCCGAAGAGGTCGAACATTGTCGATTGACCCGTCTCGCGCAGCCGCTGCGAGCTCTGGGCGATGGTGAGGATGCGATCGAGGTTGACGAGCAGCGAGCCGCGCCGGCCGGCAGACGAGGCAGGCGCCGCCGGCCCGCCGGCGATGGAGTCGAGGGCGCCGACCTTGACCAGGCTCTCCAGGGCGCGCTTGTTAACGTTGCGCGCGTTTAGGCGCCGGCAGAAGTCGTCCAGGGAGGCGAAGGCGCCGCCTGCCTCCGCGCGCGACTCGATGAGCGACTCGGCGGCGCCCTGGCCGACGTTCTTGACCATCGCCAGGCCGAAGCGGATGCCGGAGCGAGCCTGCCCTGAGCCTGTCGAAGGAGCCTGCCCTGAGCCTGTCGAAGGAGCCTGCCCTGAGCCTGTCGAAGGAGCCTGCCCTGAGCCTGTCGAAGGGTCCGCCAGCGGCTCCAGGACGAAGGTCGCCTCGCTCTTGTTGACGTCGGGCGGCAGCACGGCGATGCCCAGGCGCACGCACTCGCTGTAGGCCTGGGCGATGCGCTCCAGCGTGCCGGCCGGGTGGCTGGGCGCCGACATGAGGATGGCGGTCAGGTACTCCTCCGTGTAGTTCGCCTTCAGGTAGGCCGTCTGGTAGGCGATGGTGCCGTAGGAGTAGGCGTGCGCCTTGTTGAAGGCGTAGCCGGCGAACGGCTCGATGAGGTCGAAGACCTTCTCCGCGTCGTCCCTCCTGTAGCCCTTCGCCGCGGCGCCGCTGATGAACCTCGTTCGTTCCGCTTGCATGAGGGCGGGGATCTTCTTGCCCATCGCCTTGCGCATGATGTCGGCGGCGCCGAGAGAATAGCCGGCGAATCTCTGGGCGATCTTCAGCACCTGGTCCTGGTAGGTGATGACGCCGTACGTCTGGTCCAGGATGTCCGCGAGGTCGGGATGAGGGTAGGAGACCTTCTCCAGGCCGTGCTTGGCGCGGCAAAACGTGCCGATGTGCTGCATTGGCCCCGGCCGGTAGAGCGCGACGAGGGCCGCGAGGTCGTCCACGCTCGTCGGCTTCAGCTCGACGACGGCGCGGCGCATGCCGGCCGACTCGAGTTGGAAGACGCCGAAGGTGTCGCCGGCGCTGAGCATGGCGAAGGTCTTCGGGTCGTCTGGCAGGTTCTCGAGGTCTAGCTCGACGCCGCGCCGGCGGGCGATGAGCTCCACGGCGCGGTCGAGGATCGTCAGGTTGGAGAGGCCGAGGAGGTCCATCTTGATCAGGCCGATGGCGGCGACGTCTTCCATCGCGTACTGGGTCGTTGGCATGGCCTGTGTCTCGCCGCGCGCCGGCCGCGCGAGCGGCACGTGCTCGACCAGCGGGTCGCGGCTGATGACGACGCCGGCGGCGTGCGTGCTGGCGTTGCGCGCTACGCCCTCCAGCCTGCGTGCCGAGTCGATGAGGTTGCGTACCTGGGAGTCGGCCTCGTAGATCGAGCGCATCTCGCCGCTCTCGTTCAGGGCTCGGTCAAGGGTCATGTGCAGGGCGTTGGGGATGAGGCGCGCGACGCGGTCGACGTCGGCGTAGCTCATGCCGAGGGCGCGGCCGACGTCGCGCACGGCTGCCTTGGCGCCCAGCGTGCCGAAGGTGATGATCTGGGCGACGCGGTCGGCGCCGTAGCGGTTGGCGACGAAGCGTAGCACCTCCTCGCGCCGGTCGTCTGGCAGGTCGAAGTCGACGTCGGGCGGCTCCGGACGCTCCTTGTTGAGGAAGCGCTCGAAGACCAGGTTCGCCTTCAGCGGGTCGATGTCCGTGACGCCGAGGCAGTAGAGGATGAGGCTGGCGGCGGCGCTGCCGCGCACGCCGACGCGGATGCCCTGGCCGCGCGCGAACACGGCGATCTCGCGCACGATGTGGACGTAGTTGGTGAACCCCGTCTCCCGCACGACCTCCAGCTCGTAGCGCAGGCGCTCCTCCGCCTCCGGGCCGGCGTCCGGCAGGCGGCGGCGCAGGCCCTCCCAGCAGAGCTGCTCCAGGTGCTCCGCCGGCGTCACGCCCGCCGGCAGCTCCGGCTCCGGCAGGTGCAGCCGGCCGAACTCGATCTGCAGGTCGCAGGCCTCGGCGATGCGCCAGGTGTTGTCCAGCGCCTCCGGCAGGTCGGCCAGGGCGGCGCGCATCTCCGCCTCCGACCGCACGAAGTAAGACGGGTCGGACATACGCATGCGCTTCTCCTCTTGCACCGTGCTGTTGGTGCCGATACAGAGGAGGATGTCGTGGCTGTCGTGGTCCTCGCGCACGAGGTAGTGGGAGTCGTTGGTCGCGACGAGAGGGATGCCCGTCTCCCGCGAGAGGCCGACGAGGACGCGCTTCGCCTCGCTGAACTCGGGCATGTCGTGCGCCTGCACCTCGAAGTAGTAGCCATCGAAGCGCTCGCGGTACCAGCTGGCCGTCGCCTTCGCCTCCTCGACGCGGCCTTCGAGGATGAGGCGATGCACCTCGCCCGAGGGGCAGCCGGAGAGGACGATGATGCCCTGTCCGTGCTTTTCCAGCAGCTCGCGGTCCATGCGCGGGCGGTAGTAGTAGCCGTCCAGGTGGGAGGCGGTGACCAGCTTCAGGAGGTTGCGATAGCCCGTCTTGTTGCGGGCGAGAAGCGTCAGGTGGTAGGGCTGCTTGTCGGCGGCGTCGCGGGTCAGGCGCGATCCGGGGGCGACGTACGCCTCGACGCCGATGATGGGCTTGATGCCGCGGGCGCGGGCCTCGCGGTAGAACTCGATGGCGCCGTGGAGGTTGCCGTGGTCGGTGATGGCGGCAGCCTCCTGGCCCAGCTCGCGCAGGCGCTCCATGAGGGGCGGGATGCGCGTCAGGCCGTCGAGGAGGGAGTACTCGGTGTGAAGGTGTAGGTGCGTAAACATTTTATCGAGGGACAACCTCATTATAGTCCGCACGGCCCTGAGACTCGCCCGAAGTTATGTTATCGTGAGAGCGCTTTTGCTCGATCGAGG
>DATBWN010000092.1:0-3235 GCA_036514755.1 Dehalococcoidia bacterium
TCGCGGCGGTACGTGCCCAAGGCCAGGCTCAAGCCTGGCCTTCATGATCCTGAATCCGCCTCAGGCTATCGCGCAGCCGATGTTGCCCTTCCAGCCGTACTCGACCCTGCCCTCGCGGATGATGACGGGGACGGTGATCGAGTACCTGAGCACCTCGTCGTACCAGCGCTTGTCCTTCATGACGTTGCGCTCTTCGAAGTCGACGCCTTCGGCCGTGAGGTCAGCGAGGGCCTTGTCGCAGGCGCTGCAGTTAGGCGTCGTGTAGATGATCAGCTTCTCCGCCATGGCGAGACCATTCTAGATCACGGCGCCAGTCTTCCACCGTTCGTCCTGAGCTTGTCGAAGGACGATCTGTCTTGCAGGGAAGCGTGCTTCGACAGGCTCAGCACGAACGGAGTCCTGATACGAACCGCTAGCCCTTCGCCCGCACCAACTCAAGCACGGCCTGCGTCGACGCGAAGGCGCGCCGCGCCGCCTCGTCAAGATCGAGCGCCGCCAGCTCCTCCGACATGACCTCGACGGCGTAAGGCGCCCGCACGCCGAGCCCGTCCAGTAGCCGCACGAGGCCGGCGAGGTCGAAGTCGCCCTCGCCCGGCAGCCGGCGGCGTAACCCGGTGTCCTCCCGCAGCGAGCCGACGAGGTCGCGGGCGCCGTCGTTGATCTGGACGGAGAAGAAGCGCTCCGGCGGGATGGCGCGCAGCTGGGCTGGGTCGGCGGCGCCGCGAAAGTAGTGCCAGGTGTCGATGAGGACGCCGCCGTTCGGCCGGCCGGCTTGCCGCACGACCTCCCACGCCGCGGCGGCGTCCGGGATGCCTGTCCAGGGCATGAACTCCAGGGCGACGCGCAGGCCGTGGCTGGCGGCCCGCTCGCACAGCGCGGCGAAGCGCTCGGCGACGCGCTCGATCGGCGCGAGCTCCCCGAGAGCCTCCGCGCAGCCGACGTTGAGGTTGAGGCTGCCAACAGCGGCGGCGACTTCGTAGAGCTGGCTCTCGCTGCGGCGCGCCGCCTCTCGCCGCGCCGTGTCGTCGGACGACCAGCCGGCGACGAACTCGATCTCGACGACGCGGACCTCGTAGCTATCGAGCAAGGCGCTCATGTCTTCGTCGGAGTAGCCGCGGGCGCTGGCGGCAGCGTAGTCGGCGTAGGTCAGGCCGATGCCCTGGAAGCCGGCGTGCGCGGCGGCGGCGACGCGCTCGGCGAAGGACCAGCGCGCCGGCTGGCCGCTGGCGGGCAGCGCGCCGGCGAGCGTCCAGTAGGAGGCGGTGAGGTCAGTCATGAGAGAGCTCCCAGGTCGAAGTCGGGGCTCAGAGGGTTGACAATGCGAACGCCTTCAATCGTCTGCCCGTCCTGCATATCTTCGCTGAGTAAGAAGCTCAGCCCGTTGAGTCGGGCAGTCGAGATTAGGAGAGCATCCCAGTACTGCACGCGGACAAGTCTCGATATCCGGATTGCCTCACGAACAGACTCTATGGAGAGATCGAACACTTCGAACAAGCTGACAAGGCGCCAGATGGCCCGCTCGGCCTCCTCCAAGCCCATGGCGACGCGGCTGCGATGCGTCAGGCTGACATACGTCTCGCCGAGTATCTGCGGGCTCACCGCCGCCACATTGAGCTTAGCCAGGCGGTTTACCACCTCAATCGCTCGACGGCGCTTCAGCACGTCTCTGGCATCGAATGCGTAGACGATGATGTTGCTGTCGAGCAGATAAGCGGGAGACCCGTTCACCGGATGTAGAGGTCTTCTCTGCGCCAGCGTGTTGTTCCGCCGCCCTTAGGCAGCCTCGCGGCACGTTCCTCCATCATGCAGAGGAGGTCACGTACCGCCTCCTCTCTGGACTCAGGCGCGGCAAGCTCTGGAAGCTCTTCGATGCCCCTGCGTATCAGCTCAGCCTCCGTCACACGCAGCGCCTTCGCGATGCGTTTCAGCTTCTCTTCCTGTTCAGGCTCAATGTAGACCTGCTTGCGGATCATTCTCATAACTTATACATCGTAGCATACATCGCCTGGCGATCCTACGTGCTGCTGTCCTCGCGCTCGATGACCTGGAAATCTTGCTCGTCCAGCGCCTCGTCGCTCGCCTTCGTCAGCGCCGCGGCGTCGGGCGACTCGCCGCGGCGGTAGGCGTCGTAGAGGGCGAAGAGGTCGCGCTTGTGCGGCCGCTTGCGGCCGATAGGGCAGCGCGTCCAGTCCTCGTAGGCCTCGTCGCAGTAGCCCTGCCGGTGCTCGCCGCACTTCGGTTGCAGGTAGCGGCCCAGCTCCGGGAACTTGCGCATGATCTCCGCCCGCATCATGGCGACGACCTTGCGGAACTCCCACTGAGCGCGCGTGCAGAGACGCAGGTCGGCGATGTGCAGCAGCTCCTGGAAGTTGACCGTGATCTTGAAGTTCGTGTTCGCGGCGTTGGGCAGGACGAAGCGGGCGTCCTCTGCCGGCACCCCGGCCTGCACCATGCGGTCGTAGAGCGCGGCGACGCGGTCGAACTCCGATGCCAGCTCGGCGTCCAGGCCGGCGCGCTTGACAGACTCCGGCACCGTGTAGGGGAACTCACCGCCTTTGAAGGTGACGTAGCGCTGGCTCTGCTGCTCGAAGCTGATGCCGATGCGGTGACGCACGAATTGGTGGCTGAAGGCCCGGCTCACCCCGGCGATGCCGAACTCGAACCAGCACTGCTCCAGGGGCGACGAGTGGCCCGTCTCCATCCGCTTCTCGATGAACTCCAGCATCTGCTGGCGGGTGATCCTCTCGCTCTCGATGCGCTCCTCAATCTGCATGGGCGTGAGCGAGGAGTAGGCGGTGCGATACGCCAGGTAGAGGGACTTGATGGGGTCGTGGGTCTGGTCCAGAAGCTTGACCTGGATCGCCAAAGGGACTCCCTCCCTGGAGGCCAGACGCTCGATGCGTGGGTTCGAAGGCATTGTAGAGCGTTTGTGCGGTGGGCCGCTAGCGGCCGGCTGTCGACGCGCGCAGCCAGCGCGGTCGTGTGGCGGCCCGCCGGGGCCTCTGCTGGCGCGGCCAGTGGTCGACTACGCGGATGCGGAGGCCTTCGGCCGCCAGGACGTGGACGCGGTTTTCCATGCCCCGGCGCTCGAACAAGAGGTCGGCGTGGCCGCGGCCCACGCGCAGGCCTTTGAGACGGACGCTCTCTAGCCAGTAGGGCAGGCGCGGCCTGACGACGAACAGGCGGCTGCCGGGGGCGTCAGGGACAAGCCCCAGGATGGCGTGCAGGATCATGG
>DATBWN010000093.1:0-17797 GCA_036514755.1 Dehalococcoidia bacterium
GAGCTCTTTCCCGAGCGGGCGGGCCCGAGGATCAGCGTGAGTTCGCCCATCAGAACCAGCCCCTCGTTTCGAGCGCCAGGATCGCGAGCAGGACCAGCACCTCACCCGCCTCGTTGATCGCGCCGTAGGTGTCGCCCGTCAGGCCGCCCAAGCGCCCGCTTATGAGGTAGCCGAGCCCGAGGGCAAGGCCGCCGCCAATGGCCACCAGGACAAGGCCCTTCGAACCCAACAGGGCCACCGTCGCCGCCACGGCCGTAGCCGTCGCGATAGATCCGGCCCAGGGCAGAGCGGAGGCGTGGAAGGGCTTCCCCAGGCCCTCTGCGCGGGCGTAGGGGAAAGCGGCGATGGCGCAGACGATGGCCCAGCGTCCCAGCGCCGGCGCGAGGAGCAGCGCTTCCGGGCGCGTCGCGGAGAGCGAGGCGATGGTCGTGGCCTTGAGCGCGAGGACGATGACCACGGCCGCCGCGCCGAAGGCGCCTATCGACCCGTCGCGCATAATCGAGAGGCGTTCCTCGCGCGTGCGGGCGCCGAAGACGCCGTCGGCCGTGTCGGCCAGCCCGTCGACGTGGAGGCCGCCGCTGAGGGCGGCGAGGGTCGCGACGAGGAGCCAGGCGCGGACGCCGGCCGGCAGGTAGCCGTCCAACCCCTCATCCAGGCCGAGGAGGATGGCTCCGAGAAGGAGTCCGACGGCCGGGAACCAGGCCTGCGAGAGCCCCAGGGCGCGCTCTGCCTGGATCGGAGCCAGGCGCAGTCGCAGCGCCGTCAGGAGCTCGAGCGCCACCACCGGGCCGGCGACGAGGCCGCGCAGGCCGGAGGCCGCCTGGCTCTCACTCATCGAGTTCGGTCTTGCGGGAAACGCCGGCGTCTTCGAAGGTCGACATCTCGCCGATGACGCGGCAGGCGCCCTCCAGCACGTGCATCGCAAGGGCGGCGCCGGTGCCCTCGCCCAGGCGCAGGCGGAGGTCGAGCAGCGGCTCCAGGCCAAGGTCGCGCAGGATCAGGGCGTGTCCGGGCTCCGTCGACAGGTGAGACGCCGCCAGGTAGTCCCTGGAGGCCGGCGCGAGGCCGACGGCGATGAGCGCCGCGGCGCCGGAAATGAAGCCGTCGACGAGCGCGGCCCGCCGGCGGGCCGCGAGGCCGACCATCAGCCCCGCCAGGACGCCGATCTCGAAGCCGCCGACCTTCGCGAGCACGTCCAGCGCGTCGTTCCTATCCGGCGCGTTGGCGGCGAGCGCCCGCTCGATGGCCGCCACCTTTCGCTCGTAGCCGGCAGGGTCGACGCCGGTGCCGCGGCCCGTAACCTGCCGGGGCGCCAGGCCGAGCAGCGCCGCCGTCACGGCGCTGGCCGCCGTCGTGTTGCCGATGCCCATCTCGCCGCAGCCGACCACGTCGGCCCGAGTCCCCTCCGCCAGCCTGAGGCCCACCTCGATGCAGCGAGAAGCCTGCTCGCGGCTCATCGCCGGCCCGGCCGAGAAGTCCTGCGTGCCGGGACCGATGCGCTCGGACGCCAGGCCCGGCCGCTGGCCGAGGTCGACGCGCACGCCGGCGTCGATGACGATGACCTCCGCGTTGGCCTGGCGCGCGAGGACGTTTATCGCGGCGCCGCCGGCGAGGAAGTTCTCGACCATCTGGGCGGTCACTTCGCTGGGATAGGCGGACACTTCCCGCGCCGCGACGCCGTGGTCGGCGGCCGCGACGAAGATCGTCCGCAGCTTGACGGAGGGCAGCTCCTTGCCCTGGACGCCGGCGAGCCAGGCGGCGACGTCTTCCAGCCGCCCGAGGCTGCCCTGCGGCTTCGTGAGGTTGTCGAGCCGCCGCCGGGCGGCGGCCATGGCAGCCTCGTCCAGCGGCCCGATGGGCGGTAGCTTCGGCTGGGTAGTCATCGTCCACCTCCGTGCTCATGCAGGGCCTGGCCGGCCCCATCGACTGAGGCGTCCGGCCCCAACGCAATCGGCGCGCCGGCGAGCCTCGTCGCTCCGACGCGATGCGGCGCGTCGCCGTTCTGCTCCTCCTGCAGGCTCCCGGCATGCACGACGATCGGCACGCCGCTTTCGGGGTGAGGCAGCACCGCCAGCGGCGTCTCATAGACACGGCTCAGGCGCGCCGCGTCCATCACCTCCGCGGGCGGGCCCAGGACCACGGTGCGGCCCCAGCTCAGAAGGCAGATGCGATCGGCGAACTGGCTGGCCAGCGTCAGGTCGTGGAGCACGAGGAGACAGGCAAGGCCGGCCTCGCGCGCCCGCGACCTCACGAGCGAGAGCACCGCGTCCTGGTAGCGCAGGTCGAGGTTGGCCGTCGGCTCGTCCAGGAGCAGCACGCTCGGCTCCTGGGCGAGGGCGCGGGCGATAACGACGCGCTGCCGCTCGCCACCCGACAGCTCGTCGACCTGGCGCTCGGCCAGGTCAGCGGCGCCGGCCGTCTCCAGCGCCCGCCGGACGGCGAGCCAGTCAGCGCTGGACTCGCTGCCGAGGAACGATATGTAAGGCGTCCTGCCCAGGGCGACGTAGGCCTGGCTCGACATCAAGGGAGGCGTCGTCGGCGTCTGGGGAACGACGGCGAGGCGCTGCGCCAGCTCCCGCCTGCTCCAGGCTGTCACGTCTCGACCGTCGACCTCGACGCTCCCCTCGGTGGGCTTCAGCAGGCCGGCCGCCACCTTCAGGGCGGTCGATTTGCCGGCGCCGTTCGGGCCCACCAGGGCCACCACCTCGCCGGCTTGCAGATTCAGGTCGAAGGCGGAGAGGACGACCCGCGCACCGTAGCCGGCCGAAACGCCCTGCAGCGCCAGCCTGGGCGTCATTGCGAGATCGACCTCTGCTGGCGCCGGAGCAGCAGGAGGAAGAACGGCGCGCCGATGGCAGCCGTGATGATGCCCACCGGTATCTCCTGGGGCTGAAGCAGGGTGCGGGCGCCGAGGTCCGCCAGCACGAGGAGCGTGCTGCCGACCACGATCGTCATCGGGAGGATGTGGCGGTAGTCGGCGCCCAGCATTAGCCGGCAGATGTGCGGCACGATGAGCCCGACGAAGCCGATGAGGCCGGTTATCGCCACGCAGACGGCGGTCGCCAGCGACGCCATGAGCACCACGAACGCCTTGACCAGCTCGACGCGCACGCCCAGGGTCTTCGCCTCGTCCTCGCTGAGCTGCAGGACGTTGAGCTGACGCCCCAGCAGGAGAAGCGAGAGCGAGCTGATGGCCACGTAGGGCAGGGCGGAGGTTAGCTTCGACCAGCTGGCGCTCGTGAAGTCGCCGTAGAGCCAGGAGAAGATAACGAACAGCCGGTCCTCGTGCATCATCATCAGGAACGAGGTGGCGGCGGCGGCGGCGGCCGAGACGGCGACGCCGGCGAGGACGTGCGCCGTGGTGGGCACGGTCCAGCCGACGCGCGCCAGCTGGTAGGTCAGGAAGACCGCCGCCATCGCTCCCATGAAGGCGAAGAGGGCCACGTAGCCGAATCGGTAGTAGTCCAGCGGCAGCGGCGAGACGATGACGATGGTGGCGCCGAGCGCCGCGCCCGCAGCCACGCCGAGGAGGAACGGATCGGCCAGAGGGTTGCGGAACACGGCCTGATAAGAGGCGCCGGCCAGAGAGAGCGCCGCGCCGACGACCACGGCAGTGAGCACGCGCGGCAACCGCACGTCCCAGATGATGCGGTCGTGGGCGCTCCCCGCGTCGATGTCGATGCCCGGCGCCTGCAGGTGGGAGAGGATGATGCGGACGGTCTCGCCGGGACCTATCGCAATGGGCCCGATGGAGGTGGCCAGGACGACCGTGGCGGCGAGCAGGACGAGGCCGGCGAGGAGGAGGGGCGGCCAGGCCGCCGACCTGCCGGACGATGCCGGCAGACGGATGGAACCGGCGCCCACCGTCCCCTTCGTCTGCTCGCTGGTCGCGTGGGCCATCAGAGGTTCGGGTAGAGGGACTTGAGCAGCAGCTCCAGCGCCTCTATAACACGCGGGCCCGGCCGCGTGAAGACGTTGGGGTCGATCTCGATGACGCGGCCGCTCTTGACGGCCTTGATGTCGCTCCAGCCGGGCCGGGCCTTCACCGTTTCCAGCGATTGGCCGCCCCATTCGCCGGCGTCGCTCAGCAGGATAACCTCCGGGTCCGCCTCGATGATCACCTCGGCGCTCAGCTGCGGGAAGGCGGACGCCGCCCCGTCCGCGACGTTGCCGGCCTTCACGAGCTTGAGCATCGAGCCGACGAAGCTGTTCGGCGACACGCTGAAGCCGTCGGGCGACAGCTCGAAGAAGACGAGCGGGCCTTTCCCCGCTCCATTAGCCTTCTGCTGGACGGCGGTCACGCGTTTCTCCATGTCCTTCGCGACGGCCTCGGCCCCCTCGGCTTTGCCGGTTAGCCTGCCCAGCAGGCGGACATCTTGGATGACGCCGGCGATGTCCTCGGGCTCGCGCAGAAGGAACACCGTCAAACCGGCGGCGCGAAACTGCTCCACGTCGCCCTCCTGGGCGCCGGCCATGATCACCAGGTCCGGCCTCAGGGCGAGGGCGGGCTCCGGCGCCGGCCGGAGGTACTCGAGCTTCGGCAGCGCTTTCGCCGCCGCCGGGTAGTCGGAGAAGCTGTCCGTGGCTACTACCTGTCCGCCGGCGCCGATGGCGAAGAGTATCTCCGTGGCCCCAGGCGAGTAGGAGATGATCCTCGTCGGCGCCATACTGAAGGTGACGGCCTTGCCGCCGGTGTCGGTCACGCTCATGGGGAAGGTGGCGCTGGGCTGGCCGGAGGCTCCGCCGGACGAGTTGGAGTCGCCGCCGCAGGCCGCCACCAGGAGGCCCAGGAGGGCGGCGCCGAGGAAGGCGAGGAGCCAGGGACTGTTCGCGTTGCCGGGCCGGGGGCTGATCACAGCTTTGTCCTCCTTTGTCTGAGGCCAGCCAGCGAGTTTGGGCCCGGTAACGCTCGCTTCACGCAAACGAAAACCCCGGCTCGAGTAAGACCGGGGTGATCGCGTCCACGTCGACGCACTGTCCGGGCCTTTCACTCGAAGGCGCCACACAATCTGCAGGGACTGGCGACCTGGCTCTCCCCCGACGTGTCGGGGGACTACAGTTGCGGGACAGCGCCGGACTCTGACCGGCTTCGCATTTACCCGACCGGACAATCCGTGTCAGGCACCCCTGCATTATTCAGTTGTGCTGGCCGCTAGGCCAGCGTCATTATATGACATTGGTAATCTCCCGGCTCGGTCACCTGCCGTTTGGACTCAGAACGTAGGGCCCTTTGGCTCTGAGCCTCTGCTGGCGGCCTCGATACAGTCGGAAGTAGGATTACCAACGGGGGGCTTCGCGCCGCGGCCGCGGCGCGAAGCCGCGTGCGTAGCAAGACGGAGTAGACGGGGCGGAAACATGAGTCCGAACGACGAACAGCTGGTGCAGGCGATTGCCGAGATGCGCGAGGATGACGCGGTGGCGCTGGCGCGGGCGATGCTCGATGAAGGCAGAGACCCGTTTGATGTCCTGGATCTTTGCCGCCAGGCCATGGATATGATCGGCAAGCAGTTTGAGCAGGGCGAGTGCTTCCTGCCCGAGCTGGTGCTGGCCGGCGAGATGATGGAGAGCATCGGTGCTCTCTGCAAGCCGCTCATCGAAGGCCGCGAAGGCGCGGCGCCGCAGAAGCACGGCAAGGTGCTCATCGGCACCGTCCAGGGCGACCTGCACGACATCGGCAAGAACATCGTCACCTTCATGCTGGACATCAACGGCTACGACGTCCGCGACATCGGCATCGACGTGCCGGCAGAGAAGTTCGTCGAGGAGATGCGCGACTTCAAGCCCCAAGTCGTGGGGCTGAGCGGCTTCTTGACGCTGGCGTTCGACTCCATGAAGGAGACCGTCGAGGCGATCGAGGCGGCGGGGCTCCGCGACGGCGGCCTGAAGATCATGATCGGCGGCGGCCAGGTCGACGAGACCGTACGCCGCTACACTACGGCCGACGCCTGGGGCGCCAACGCCGTCGTGGCCGTGTCCCTTTGCCGCGAATGGATCAAGTCGTAGCGCGATGGATGGTCACTGCAGCATCTGAGACGCCGACCTCGAACCGCGCTGAGCCGCTGTGCACGGCGCTCCGGCGCGGCATGCCGCGCGAATCGGCGGCGGCAGCGCTGGCGCGGCGCCAGGCGCTGGCCGTCTCCGAAAGCGAGACGCTGATCCGGCCCGTCGCCGCTCACCGCGTCCTACCGGCCCGCGCCGCGGACGGCGAGACGTTGGAGGTGAACGGGTTCACGCTGCGGGTGCCGGCCTTCGCCCCAGACGCCGGCAAGATCACCGCCGTGGCGGCTGCCGCCTGCACCATCGGCCCCGACCTGGAGAGGCGCGTCAGGGAGCTTTTCACGGCTCACCGGCCTTCCGTCGCCCTCGCCCTCGACCGCCTTGGCACACAGGCGCTGTTCCGCCTCTCCGATCAGACGCTGGCGGCGATCCGGCGCGAGGCGAAGGGGCAGGGCCTTGTCCTGGGCGCCCAGGCCAACCCCGGAGACGCGGGCATCGGCTTTGAGCAGCAGGCCGCCGTCCTCGCGCTTGCCGGTGCCGAGGCGAGCGGGATCGCGCTCACGCGCCTGGGCATGCTCTCGCCGGAGAAGTCCGTCTCCTTCCTCGTCGCGCTGGGACCAGACCTCAAAGGACACGTGTACTCCGGGCGGTGCGCCCGCTGCCCGGCGCGGGAGCGATGCCCGCTCAGGTAGAGGCGCCGGCCCGCTCCTTCCGGGTCCGGTTCGCCAACCTCGACCGGGAGACTATCTGCTCGGAGAGCGAGACGATCTTTCACGCCGCTCGCCGCGCCGCCATCCGCATCGTCGGCGCCTGCGGTGGCCGGGGCGTATGCGGCACCTGCATGGTGCGCGTCGTCTCGGGCGACATCGAGTCTCTGCAGCCGGAGCCAGCTCAGGCGGCGCAGCGCTCGCCCTGGGTGCGCGCCTGCCAGGCGCGGCCTCTCACCGAGCTCGTTCTCGAGGCGGCGCCCCGCTCCGTTGCCACCATCGTCCGGGCGGAGGTGGACGGCCAGGGGCCGCAGAGGGTACGGCCGGCGCCCGCCGTCACGGTTCACCAGGTGGCCCTCGCTCCCCCTACGCTGAGCGACGTCCGCGCCGACGCGGATCGCCTGCTGGACGCCCTCGCCGACTGCGGCGCGAAGCGCCTGGACCTCCAGGCGCTGCGGGAGCTGCCGGGCGTGCTTCGCGGCAGCGGCTGGCAGGTGCAGGCGCTGGTCCGCGGCGACGAAGTCATCGGCGTCACGCCGGTCGGCGCGCGCTGCCTCGGCCTCGCCGTCGACCTGGGCACGACGAACTGCGCCGGCTTCCTCCTCGACCTCGAGACGGGGACGCGACTGGCGAGCCTGGGCATCGAGAACCCGCAGGTCGGCTACGGCGCGGACCTCGTTAGCCGCCTCAACTACGCCATCCGCTCGCCGGAGGCGAGCGCCGAGCTGCGTCGCGCCGCCGTGACCGCGATCACGGAGCTGGCGCGGGACCTCTGCGAGGCCGTCTCGGCCGGCGCCGACGAAATCGTCGACGTCGCCGTCTGCGGCAACACGGCGATGCACCACCTGCTCCTGGGCCTGCCGGTGCGGCAGCTGGGCCGCGTGCCCTTCGTGCCGGCGGTGCAGGAGGCGCTGGACCTAAAGGCGAGGGACGTGGGGCTCACCGTCGCGCCCGGCGCCTACGTCCACGTGCTGCCGAACATCGGCGGCTTCGTCGGCGCCGACCACGCGGCGACCCTGCTCGCCACCGAGGATCGCTGGAAGCTCGGCACGACCATCGTCATGGATATCGGCACGAACACGGAGATCTCGCTGATCCACGCGGGCGAGATCACCACCGTTTCCTGCCCGTCCGGTCCCGCGTTCGAGGGCGGCCACATCGGCGCCGGCATGCGGGCGGCGGAGGGCGCCATCGAGCGCGTCTCGGTCGAAGACGGACGCCTGGAGGTGCAGGTCATCGGCGAGGCCGAGCCTGTGGGTCTGTGCGGCTCGGGCGTGCTGGACGCGGCGGCGGCCCTGCTCAAGGCGGGCCTCGTCAACCAGGGCGGCACGGTCTTGCGGGGCCACCCGTACGTGCAGGAAGAGGACGGCCGGCGGTCGGTGATGCTGGCGCCGGATGTCGCCTTTACGCAGGGGGACGTGCGCGCTGTCCAGCTGGCGAAAGCGGCGATCCGCTGCGGCATCGACCTGCTGCTGCGGGAAGCCGGGCTGGCGGAAGCGGCGCTGGACCAGGTCGTCATCGCCGGCGCCTTCGGTACATACATCAACATCGAGAGCGCCGTGGCCATCGGCATGCTGCCGCCGCTGCCGCTGGAGCGCTTCGCCCAGGTCGGCAACGCCGCCGGCGTCGGCGTCGCCATGGCGTTGGCTTCGACGACGCTGCGCGAGCGGGCGCAGCGCCTGGCGGCGCAATGCCGCTACATCGAGCTCGGGTCGCTGCCGGGCTTCGAGAAGGCCTTCCTGGGAAGGCTGCCTTTTTCGGAAAGGGGAAGACGGTGAACGCGAACGGCTGGATGATCATCGGCGACCGCATCAACCCGGGGTTCAAGGCGACCAGGGCCCTGGTGGAGTCCGGCGACCTTGCCGGCCTCCAGGCGCTGGCCGTCCGCCAGGTGAAGGCGGGCGCCGGCGCCCTCGACTTCACCCTCGGGCCGGACGCCCGCAGCAAGCCGGAGTTCCTCGTCCAGGTCATCCGCGCCGTCCAGGACGCCGTCGACGTTCCCCTTTGCTTCGACTATCCGGAGGTGCAGACCCAGGAGATCTGCCTGAAGGCCTATGACCCGGCAAAGGCCGGCGGCGCCAAGCCGATCATCAACTCCATCGCCGAGACGCGCTGGGAGATGGTCGAGCTGCTGAAGATCCAGCCTTGCAAGGTGCTGCTCATGGCCTCCGAGCGCCTGGAAGACGGGATCGGCCGGCAGAACAGGACCGGGCAGGAGATCGCCGGCACGGCCAAGCGCGCCGCGCTTCGGCTGGCGAAGGAGCATGGCCTCTGCCTCGACGACGTCATCATCGACGTATCGATCAGCGCCATCATCGCCGACACGGCCGGCCTCAACCGAGCGGCCCTCGAGGCCATAGGCAGCATCGGCTCCGACCCGCAGCTGAAGGGGATTCACATGTCCGGCGGGATCAGCAACATCGCCCAGCTGCTTCCCGCCAAGGCGGCCGATGGCTCGGACCTCAAGGAGCAGGTCGAGTGCGCCTTCCTCACGGTCGCGCGGCCGCTGGGCATGGACACCGTCCTCGGCACTCCCTGGCACCACTTCCACACGCTGCCGGAGGACAACTACGTCTTAGGTGTCTTCAAGGAGATACTGCAGCTATCGGGCACCGACGTGATGCGCGCGGTGCGGAGGCTGTACCGCAAGAGCTAGTGGCTACCGCGCCGGAGCGCAGGCCGCGCTCCGAGCGTCCCCGTCTGCTCGCAGGCGGGGCTATCGGGGCCGCGCGATGGGCCTGTCTCGGTGCCCCCTCTCCCGGACGCCGCGATAGGCGAACGCCAGGGCGAAGACGGAGATCGCGCTCGCCGAGAGCGCGATGGCGAGCTCCCACCACGCCATGCCGGCCACGCCGAGAAGCCAGCCCCAGGTCGCTTCCATCGCGATCAGCGTAGACGCTGCTTTCTCGCGCGTCTAAGGCGCATTCGGACGGAGAACGCGGGGCCGAACGGCCCGTGGCCTCCTGTCCGTTGGGCTGCACCGCCCGGGCAGCTACTTCTCTGCCTCAGCTTCGACAGGCACGACAGCGGTGACGACCGTGCCGGCCGTCAGTCCCGGCTGCACGGTCAGCTCCCCGCCGAGCGACTGCGCCCTGAGCTGCATGTCGTGCAGCCCCTGGCCATCGGCGCTGCGCTGCGTCCCGGAGAGACCGAGGCCGTCGTCGCTGATGCTCATCTTGAGCTTGCCATCGTGCAAGGAGATCTCGGCGCGGACGTTGCTCGCTCTCGCGTGCTTGAGGACGTTGGTCAGGGCCTCTCGGGCGATGTAGTAGAGCTGACGCGCCTGTTCGGCGGAGAGGAGCCGGGAGGGGTTCCCGTTGCCCTCGTCCTGTATGACCAGCTGTGTGTTGACGAGCGTGTTCACCGAGAGCTCGCGCAGCAGCTCTGACAGGCTCTCCTGCAGCTCGCGGTTCTCGATCTCGTCTGGACGCAGGTCGAAGATGTAGCTCCTGATCCGGCGGATGACGGCGTTCAGGTCCTCGATGGCGCCGTCCAGCCGGCTCTTGGTCGGCGGCGACTTGCCCTCGATCTCGGCCATGCAGCTCTCCAGCTTGAGGCCGACGCCGTAGAGCGACTGGATCGCGCCGTCGTGCAGGTCCATGGCGATCCGCTCGCGCTCTTTGAGCACGCTGACTTCCTGGACGCCCTGGTAGAGATGCGCGTTCTCTATAGCTATCGCCGCCTGTACGGCGAGCGTCTTCACGATCTCCTCGTCCTCGTCCGTGAACGCGCGCTCCTCGTCGGTGAGGTAGAGGTCGCCGATGACCCGGCCGCCGGAGATAATCGGCACTCCCAGGAACGTCTTCATGGGCGGATGGTTCGGCGGGAAGCCGACGGAGTGCGGGTCATGCGCCATGTCGGAGGAGCGGTAGGGCTGGCCGCTGCGCAGGACGTGGCCGAGGAGACCGTGCCCGCGCGGCGGCTCGCCGATGGCCTTGCGCGCTTCGTCGCTGATCCCAGAGGTCATGAACTCCTTGATCCAGCCCTCCTCCACGACGGCGAGGGCGGCGTAACGCGCCTGAACCAGCTTTCGCGCCGAGTCGACGATGCTCTGCAGCACCGGCCCCAGGCTGAGGTTGGCCGTGACCTGGAGGCCGGCCTCGTAGACGGCCTGCAGCTGGGCGGTCCGGCGCTCCAGCTCGCGGTTTCGCCTTCGCAGCTGCTCCTGCAGGCGCTCGATGACGGCGAAGACGCCGCGAGAGAAGAGGACGATGCCGACGGTGCTCAGGCTGAAGGCGACGAGCACCGTCGCCAGGCGCGGCAGGTCGCGCGCCAGCACCTCGACCGTGACGACGAGAAGGATGAGGAGGAAGGCCGCCGGCAAGGCGACCGTCAGCCAGCGCATCCTGCGTATGACCTGCCGGCTGTCCTCGTCGCCCGCCTGCATCCCTACTCTCCACGGCACCTAGTACTCTAGCTTCCGATCGCCGCGGGACGCGCCGAAGGGTCGAACACGCACTGTTTTGGGGGCCAAACGGCTCTTTTTGGCCAGCAGTCGGAGGGTGTGCCGGCAGGCAGGTTTGGATCTGACACCGCGCTGGAGTACATGGCGTCCCTGGAGGGATTCGAACCCCCGACCCGCCGCTTAGAAGGGAGCGGCGCTCAGGGCGCCTGGAGGCGTATCGGTTTTGAATCTGACAACCGGCCCCGAATCCCTCACTTCTAGTGGAAGGAAGCGGCTCGGTTTGCGCACCTGTGCCTCAGCGCGATGGGATTGTAATCGGTGTTTCCTGCAACCTCCAGGGCTTGTCCGTCGATCGCCTCGCGTGAACCTCCTGGTGATAGTCGGCAGGGGCGGTTAGTCGGCCTGAATGAGAGAGGAGTCGCACTAAGACCAGTGCCGTCGAGTTGAAAGCCTCCGGTGAGACGGTCGTCGCAGGCGCTTCGTCCGTCTCGGGAGGTGGACCGTAGCCCAGCCGCCTCCGCCGGCCGGCGCGTCTGACCTTGCCACGCGGATCACGACTGTTCCGGCCGGATGATCGATGCGCAGAGGCCTGTCGAGGATCAGCAAGCCTATGCCCACGACAAGCGCCGTCTCCTCCGTCGGCAGGCCCTGGAGTTTTATGAGAGAATGCCCGCTTCGTCAGGCCGGGAGGAGGCGGGCGGCCGCGAAGGCGTCGAGAAGCGGCTCGGCGGCGAGCCCGAGAGCGATCAGGGCGAAGGCGGAGGCGAGGGTTGCCGCTTGCGCCCAGCGGGCCAGGACCGGCACCGGGGCACTTAGTTCGCCGAAGTAGGCGGGAGCCAGCACTCGCGCGTAGTAAGCAATCGATATCACAGTGTTAACGACCGCGACCACCGCGAGCCAGGTGTAGCCCGCCTCGATGGCGGCTGCGAACAGTATCAGCTTGGCGAAGAAGCCCGCCAAAGGCGGGATGCCGATGAACGAGAGGAAGCTCACGGCCAGCGCGTTCGCCAGCCAGGCGTGCGCCCTGGCTAATCCGGAGTAAGCAGGGAGCTGCGTGAGGCCGCGCAGCTCGACGACGACACCGAACGCGGCGACGTTTCCCAGCACGTAGGCCAGGAGAAAGAAGAGGAGGGCGGGGACGGCGAGGTCGCTGCGGCCAAGCGCGACGACGGCCATCAGACCATACCCCGTCTGGGAGACGGCGGACCAGCCGAGCAGCCGTCTAACGTCGTCCTGCCAGAGCGCCGCCAGGTTGCCCAGAGTCATTGTCGCGGCGGCCACCACCGCGACAGCCAGCGCCCAGTCCAGCGAGCCCGACGGGAAGGAGATGACGAACCGAGCGAGGAAGACGAGACCACCCACTTTGGGGGCGCTAGTAACAAAAGCTGCCGCCGGCGCGGGCGAGCCCTGTGCCACGTCCGGCATCCAGGCATGAGCAGGCACCGCTCCCATCTTGAAGGCCAGGGCGCTAACGACTAGCGCCGACCCTACGACCAGCGCCAGACCGCCCTGGGGCAGTCCCTGAGACAGGCCCGGCAGCGTGGTCGACCCGGCCAGGCCGAAGAGATAGGCAACCCCGATCAGCATGCTGGCGCTGGTGAATGCCCCCAGCAGGAAGTACTTGATCGCCGCTTCCGAGGCGAGCGCCGAGCGGCGGTGGTAAGCGGCCAGCACGAAGCCAGTCACCGAGGACAGCAGCATGGCCACCACGAATTCCTTGAGGTCCGTTGCTCCAGCCAGCAAGATGGCGCCCAGCGCCGAGAAGAGCAGAATCGTGTAGTACTCTCCGTGCCGCGGGTCGCGCCGAAACCACGACACGGACAGCCCGATGACGCCGGCCGTGGCTGCCAGGACGATCAGCTTGGCCCATAGCGCCACACCGTCACGCGCGTACGTGTCCGAGAACGTCAGGTGCTCGCTTCCCGCCAGCATTGCAAGGCTGGCGGCGGCCGCGACCACAACAGTCAGGAGCGCCAGCAAGGCGGCGCCGGCCTGTAGGCGCTGCGGCATGGCCAGGGCGTACAGGAGAACAACGATCCCGCCCGCGACCAGGACGAGCTCCGGGATAACGTCCGCGACCATGCTGGCCAGGTCCGCGTCTTGTGTCGCAGTCTGGACGGCGTCAGTCACTGCGGCTATTCCCATTGAGCCCTCTGCCAGCCGCTGGTGCGCGTCGAGGAGGACGCCAAGTCAACGATGGTCATCTAGGGACGCCCTACGAAGGGCCCGGCAAAGGAGTCGATCACATCGAGGAGCCAGAGTGGATACACGCCGACCAGGACGACGAAGAAGATCATGGTCCCAAGCGTCATCACCTCGGCGCGGCCGAGGTCGGGAAACCGTCGCCAGCGCTGCGGTAGGGGGCCGAGGAAGAGCCGTTGGAGCATGCGCAAGAACAGCGCGGCGGTAATGATAATGCCGAGCAGTCCCACGCCGGCCAGGACAGGATAGATGGCCAGGGTGCCGGCGAAAACCTGAAACTCCGCCACGAAGCCGGCCAGGCCGAGGATGACGTAGCCCATGTGGTTGACGCTGGTGTAGGCGATGAGCCGCTTGAGGTTCGACTGCGCCAGCGCAACCAGGGCGCCGTAGATTATGGACACGACCGCCAGAACACCCAACGGCACGGCGAAGCGCGCGAACGTGTCCGGCATCATCGCCATCAGGATCCGCACGAAGCCGTAGGTGCCCATTTTCAGGAGCACTCCGGCCAGGATCGCGGACGCGGGGGCGGGGGCGTCGACGTGCGCGGGCGGCAGCCAGGTATGGAACGGCACGAGGGGCGTCTTGACGGCGAAGCCGACGAAGAAGCCTAGAAATACCAGCGTGGCGTAGAGGCCGTCGGCGCCCAGCGGCTTCTGGCGGATCAGCTCGGCCATGTCGAAGGTGCGCGGGTCGCTCGCCAGGTAGAGGCCAAGGATCGCCAGCAGCAACGCCAACGAGCCCGCGAGCGTGTAGAGGAAGAACTTGAGGGCCGACCGCTGGGCATCGCCGTGGCCCCAGGCGCCGATGAGGAAGTACATGCCAACCAGCGAAAGGTCCCAGAAGACGAAGAACAGGAACAAATCCAGTGCCAGGAAAAGGCCGAGAGACACGCCCTCGAGGAACAGCATCAGGGCGAAGTACGGCACCGGACGCCCACGCAGGTCGACCGGGTAGGCGATCGCCACGACGAAGACGAGCGCCGTCATGGCCGCGAGCGGCAGGGAGAGGCCGTCCACTCCGACGCGGTAGGCGACATCGAGCGTAGGTATCCAGCGCGCCGCCTCCACCAGCTCGAAGCCGCCCGTTGCTTCGAAGCGAAGCCAGGTCACAGCAAGTAGCACCAGCGGGATCGCGGAGACAGCCGTTGCCGCCGCCTGCAGCTGCTGTTCACTAACGCGGGCCCAGCGTGCCGGAGGCGCTGGGGCGCTCACGGCTACAGCCGGGCCTTCGGCCACCAGCAGCACACCGGAGTCGCCGGGGTCGTCGCCACCCCCGTCGTTATCAGGGCCACTCTCCGTCGCCGCGATGGACAGCCAGCGTCTTGGCGCCAGAACGATCGCCAGCGCGGCCAGGATCGGGACGAAGATGGCTGCGGTCAGCAACTCCGCCGCCCGCAACTCATCGCAGCCATCTAAAGGGACACCGCGAGGGCGGCAACGACGGCGGCCGTCCCCAGGGCTAAGAGAACGTAGTAGTGGTGCGACAGCCCCGTCTGGAGCCGGCGGCTAGCCTCGCCCATGACGCCGATGCCGCGGGCGCTGCCCTCCACCGCGCCGTCGATAGCGGCCTCATCGGTCAGGCGAGAGCCGTCCGCGCTGAGCATCGTCATCCTCGCGACCGACTGCACCACGCCGTCGATCGTCCACTCCGCCCGCAGCGAGAAGAGGCGAGACAGCCACGCCGGAAGCGCCGCCGCCAGCCTTACGCCGGCGTCCACCACGCGATTGTCGAAGCCGGCGAGGTTGCGGGAGAGGGCAAGCACCGGTCCGACGACGAGCAGTCTTGCGGCGGCCGGCATGCCAAGCCAGTCGCCGGCGGACGCCTGGAACTCGGGCGAAAGCCCTAGGCTCAACAGGCTGCCGCGCTGCAGCATTAGCCGCGCCAGGACAATCGCGGCGGCAATCAGGACAGTCGCGGCGACGAACTCCCAGGCCGCCCCCCCGAAGAGCTCTCCCATGGTCGCCTCTTCCACCACGTCACGCGCGCCTGGAAGCCAGAGAGCTGAGAGGAGGACGGTGATGCACGCCAGCACGGCGATGCTGCCAACTTCCGCCCGACCAGGCCTGTGATGGACTCGACGCGCCCCGCCCAGCGCCCCCGCGTCGCCTTCTTCTGTCGCATCGCGGCCCCAGACAAGCAACTGATAGCGTGTCGCGTAGAGGGCGCTAAGGAAGCCCGCCGCCAGGGCGCCTATGGCCAGCCAGGCGGAGGACTCGGTAGCCGCCGATACGATCTGTTCCTTCGTCCAGGCGCCGCCGATCGGCGGAACCGCGGCCAGGGCCAGGACACCGGCCAGAGACAGCGCCGCTACGAGGGGAATGGCGCGCCCCAGGCGCATAGCCCGTACTTCCGCGGCGCCGGCAGCGTGTATCGCAACCCCTGCGCTCAGGAAGAGCAGCGACTTGAAGGCGGCGTGAGCCACGAGCTGCGCGCCGGCGGCGGCCGTGGAGGAAGCGCCGACGGCGATGAACATCAGGCCGTACTGCGCCGACGTGGAGCCGGCGAGGATCCGCTTCGCGTGGGTCTGGATCGTCGCCACGATGCCGCCGGCGAGCGCGGTCGCAAGGCCAGTTCCCGCGACGGCGGGCAGGAACCAATCGACCGGTTCCAACGCCGGCGAGAGGCGGATCAGCAGGTAGGCGCCGGCGGCAACCAGTGTGGCGGAGTGCAGCAGGGCGGAGACAGGCGTTGGGCCGGCCATAGCTGAGAAGAGCCAGGGCGAGAACGGGACCTGCGCCGACTTCGCCGCCGCCGCGAGCAGGATGCCTGCGGCGATGGCGTCCAGAGCGGAGCGGTCAACGCCGGCGAGACCGGCGAAAGCGAAGCTGCCCGTCTCTGCATAGACGAGGCCGGCGGCGAGATAGAGCCCGAGGTCGCCGAAGCGTGTGGTGATGAACGCCTGGCTGGCCGAGCGGACGTTCGCCGGGTCGCGCCAGTTGTGGGCGATCAAGGCCCAGGACATCGCGCCCACCAGCTCCCAGGCGATTAACAACGTCAGAAAGTCGGCGGCGCTGACGAGAAGCAGCATGGCAGCGACGAAGGCAAGCATGAGGGCCAGCAGGCGCGGCGCCGCGTCCGTCTCGGTGGCGGCCGCGTAGGCGACGATCGGCGTGGCAACAAGCGGGACGAGGACGACCATCACCCGGCCGAAGCCCTCGACGCTGAGCTGCATCTCGATCGCCGGGCTCCATTGCGAGTCGAACGCCGGCTCCCTCGCTGCCGCCCAGACGCCGAGAGCGAGGGTGGCGATGAGGCCGCTCACCGCCAGCGGCGCCAGGAGTCGCGGCTTGCTGTGCACGGCAACGAGGAGGAGGGCCGTGGCCAGCGGCAGCAGGGGCAGGGCGAGCGCCGTCATCCCCGCAGCCGCCGGAGCTTCTCTGTGATGTCGGCCCTGCGGGCCCGGTAAACATTCGTGATCAGGGCGAAGCCCAGCGCCATCTCCGCAGCCATGACCGTCATGAAGACGATCGCCAGCATCTGGCCCTGTGGGTTGCCGCCCGCCGTCAGCGACCAGAACGCGCCCAGGGCGAGGATGGAGGCGTTAATCATCATCTCCAGTCCCATCATCAGCATGACAAAGGACTGCTGGCTCAGCGCCCCGTAGACGCCGATCCCGAAGAGGGCGGCGGCGACGACCAGCACCGCTTCCAGGCTCATACCGTACCTTCCTCTGCCCCCTGGAGCAGCGGTTCCTCCGAACCTTCCTCGGCATCGCCGTAACGACCGCGACGGCTCGTAAGCACCACGGCGCCGATCATCGCCGATAGCAGCGCTACGCCGGCGCTCTGAAAGACGAGCATGGAGTCGCCCAGCAGCTCGACGCCCAGCTCAGCCGTCGCCTCTTCGGGCCGGGGGTTGGGGCGCTCCGGGAAGTCGATCAGGAAGGCGAGACTCCCCAGGACGAGGAACGATGCGACGCCGACGGCCACGGCGACCCGGTGCTGGTGCACCATCCACATGGGGTTCAGGCCAGCGGGGTTCATCATGTACATCACCATGACGATGGCCATGATCAGCATCTCGCCGGCCATCATCAGGATCAGCACCATGCCGAGAAACTCGGCGCCGAGGAGCACCAGGATCCCGCCGACGGCGGCAAAGGACGCTAGCAGGAAGAACGCCGCGCGCACCATCGAATCCGTGCGGAACACGCGGTAGCCGGTGACCACGCTGCCCGCAGCGAACAGCCAGAACATGGCGTCTACGAGAAGCGAATCGCTCACAGAAAGAAGGCTCCGGATAGGAAGACGTTAAACAGCGCCAGCGGGATGAGGATGACCCAGCAGACCACCACGAAGCGCTCGATCCGGACGCGGGCGAGGAGGTGGCCTGAGGCGACGAGCGCCAGAAGGAGGGCCAGCGTCTTGAGGATGACCCACACGGGCCCGGGCAACAAGGGCCCCCACCAGCCGCCAAGGAAGGTCGCCGCGCCCATCGCGGCCACCGCCACCAGCATCCCGGCGCGCGCGGTCTCCCAGAGGAG
>DATBWN010000094.1:0-8125 GCA_036514755.1 Dehalococcoidia bacterium
GCCGCGAAGGCGGCGGCGTCGCGCACGGCGAGGTCGGCCATCACCTTACGGTCGATGGTCACACCGGCCCGGGCGAGGCCGTGGATGAACTGGCTGTAGGAGAGGCCGTGCGCCCGCACGGCGGCGTTGATGCGCGTAATCCAGAGGCGGCGGAACTGGCCTTTGCGGTCGCGGCGGTCGCGCGTCGCGTAGTCCAGGGCGTGCAGGACGGACTCGTTGGCGCGGCGGAACAGGCGGTGGCGCTGCCCCTTGTGGCCGCTCGCCAGGGCGATTATCTTCTTGTGCCGGCGCCGCCCGACGACGCCCCTTTTCACGCGGCTCATATCTCGTCCTTATGCCCTATGCCCCTGTCAGCGGAGCCCGTAGGGCAGCAGCCGGCGCGCCACGCGTTGCATGGGCGGCGACGCCATCTGCTTCTCGCTGATCTGGCGCTTTGCCCGCGCCGACTTACGGTCGCGCAGGTGGCTGATGTGGCCCTTGCGGTGCATCACCTTGCCGGTGGCCGTGATGTGGAGGCGGCGCTTGGCGCCCTTGTGCGTCTTCAGCTTCGGCATCGTTACGATTCCGCGCCTTCCTGGCTGGCCGGCAGGCTGGCGGCTGCCGTCTCCTTCGCCTTGACGTGGCCGGGCGCCAGAATCGCCGAAAGGAAGCGGCCCTCCATGCTCGCTGGCTTCTCGATGACGGAAACGTCCTTCAGCTGCTCCGCCACCTGGTCGAGAATCGCGCGGCCGATCTCCGGGTGCGCCATCTCGCGGCCGCGGAACATCACCGTCACCTTCACCTTGTCGCCGCCCTTGAGGAACTTCTCGGCGTTGCGCGCCTTCATCTCCAGGTCGTGCGAGTCGATCTTCGGCCTCATCCTGATCTCGCGCAAGACGGAGGCGTGCTGCCCCTTGCGCGACTCGCGCTCCTTCTTCGCCTGCTCGTACTTGAACTTGCCGTAGTCTAAGAGGCGACAGACCGGCGGCGCGGCCTGCGGCGCGACTTCGACGAGGTCGAGGTCCGCCTCGCGGGCCGCGTCCAGGGCCTGGGGAAGGGACAGGACGCCCAGACGCTCCCCTGACGCGCCGATGACGAGGACTTCCCTCGCCCTTATACGCTCGTTGATCCGGAGTTCTCGGGCTATCGCGCGTGGACCCTGATTGTCTAGTCTTTCTTACCGCTCAGATTGGGCTCGAATATAGCACTCGCCGGCCGAGCCCGTCAATCGAAGCCGGCAGGCTCAGCGGGCGCCGCGAAACGTGCCCCGGCCGCCGCCGGCGCTCGGCCGGCCGATGCGGTCGTAGCAGTCGCGACAGTAGACCGGGCGGTCGCCGCGCGGCTGGAAGGGCACCTTCGTTGGCTGGCCGCAGTTGCTGCAGACCACGTCGAACATCTCGCGCTCCGGCCGTGGCCCGCGGCCGAAACCGCCGCCGCCGGCTTCGCCTTCGCGCTCGCTGCGCCGGGCGGAGCGGCAGTTGCGGCAGCGCTTGGGCTCGCTGAACCCACGCGATGCGTAGAACTCCTGGTCCTCGGCGCTGAACACGAACTGCTGGCCGCAGTCGGCGCAGGTAAGGTTCTTGTCTGTGAACGGCACTTGAAAGCCTCCTGTTTTGCTCTAGTCGTAGTCCGCCTTCAAGTTCCGTCCGGCGTGGCTTCGGCTAATGGGTTGCCCAGGAAGGATAGCACATCCTACCGAGGGGAAGCGATGGCCTCGCGCTTTCGCGCCGCCGCGGGCTAGACTTACGCGATGACGCGAGCTGGCGTAGAGAGCGCGCCCTCGAAAGCCTCTCTCGCTCCCCGAGCCTGGCCCGCCGCGGCGGGCGTCTTCGCCCTCGCCGCGCTCGTCCTCTTCGCCTACAACGGCCTGCGCTACGCGAACGAGACGCAGTCAGAGCTGCGCCTGATCCCAGACCTGCGCTACGACCAGCGCCTCGACTTCAACTACTTCTACGGTGCGGCCGAGATGGTCCTCCACGGCGACGCCGGCCTGCTCTATCCGGATTGCTCGCCGAGCCACTACCCGGACTGCAGCGAGATTTTCTGGCCCACAGACCCTCTCTACTCGCAGCCTGGCGTGGACGACTACACGAAGGCGAAGGCCATCGTCCGGGGCAGCTACTTCGGCCCGCCGGCCATCGCCTTCCTCCAGGCGCCGCTGGCGCTCCTGTCGTTCCGGAAGGCCTACTGGCTCTTCTCGCTCCTCAGCCTCGGCGCGCTCGGCGCCTTCGTGTCGATCGCCTGGCGCGCCGGCCGCGGCGTGAGCGAGATGCCCGTGCTGCTGGTCGGCGTCCTGGCCTTCAAGCCGGTGTACGAGACGCTGATCATGGGCCACCTGGCGATCTTCTACGCCCTCGCGCTGCTGGCGGGCTTGCTCCTGCTGCGAGCCGGCAGGCCGGTCGCCGCCGGGCTCTGCCTCTCCTTCCTCGCCCTCAAGCCGATGTGGGCCGTCCTGCCGGCGCTCTTTCTTCTCGTCCGCGGCGAGCGCCGCGCCTTCGCCGCCCTGGCCATCGCCTCTTCCCTCATCCTCTTCCTGCCGTTCCTCGCAGCCGGCATCGATACCCTGCCCACCTACCTCGGCTTCGTTCGCGACGTGGCCGACTTCAACCTCCAGGAAGCGCCGCACATGTTCAGCTGGAACGGCTTCCTCTTCAAGCTCACGAGCGGGCCGGTCGACCAGCCCGTCTACTACGGCCTCATCGCCGCCTCCCTGCTGCCCCTGCTCATTGTCTGGCGCGGTGGCGACTTCCACCTCGGCGCCGCCGCGACCATCGTCGCGATGCTCCTGGTCAGCAACCACTCCGTCTGGTACGACTGGGTCCTGCTCGCCGTCGCCGCCGTGCTGCTCGTGCTGCGCGCCGCTCAGATGAGCCGCGGCCAGCGCGTGGAGACGTGGGTCGTGCTGCTTGCGCTGTACGTCGCGACGAGCCAGTCGACGGCCGCGCTGTTGCAGCCGGACCGCCACTTCATCGACTGGTACGGCGAGGCGTTCTACTCGCTGACGCCGGTCGCCTTCGCGAGCCTGTGGTGGATGGCCTCGCTCTCGATCCGCGAGGCGGGCTGGTCTCCGCTTAGCCTGCGCCCTTTGCGGCGGCGAGCAGCCGGCTCTTAGCCGCCTCCTCGGCGCGGAAGATGAGCACCGGCGCCGGCCCGTGCAGCAGCCGGTCGGCGACGCTGCCCAGCGTCGCCCGCGCCAGGCCGGAGCGGCCGCGCGTGGCGATGACGACGAGGCTCGCCGGGCTCTCCTTCATGTACTGGAGGATGCGCTCGCCGGCGCTGCCGATGAGGAGCGAGGTGCTCACCTTGCGCGCGTGCAGGCGAGCGGCCATGCGCGTCAGATAGGCGCGCGCCGATTCCTCCATCGTCGTCAGGAGGTCTACGGGGTAGAGGCCGATGCCCGGGTCGTACGTCACCGGCATCAGCGATATCGCTCGGACGAGGTCGATCTCCGCATCGCAGAGGCCGGCGATCCAGGTCGCCAGGGGCAGCGCCTGCTCCGCCAGCTCCGTGCCGTCCAGCGGCACGAGGATGCGATTCAGTCTGTAGGGCGCAAGCTCCACGGCGACGTTGGGGCCGATGACCAGCGTCGGGCAGGGCGAGCCGCGGACGATCTTGTCGGCGACGCTGCCCAGCCACCAGCGGGCAATGCCGCTGCGGCCGTGCGTGGAGATGACGATCAGGTCGGCCTCCGTCTCGGCGACAGCCAGCGTCTCCTCCGCCGCCCGGCCGACGCGGACGACGGTCTCCGCCTCCAGGCCTGCCTCTTGGATGTGCGCCGCCTGCGCCTCCAGGTAGGCCTTCAGGTAGGAGCGGCCCTTCTCGTCGACCTCCTGGCGCTCAGCCGGCCGGCCGGGAAGGCTTTCCTGCTCCTCCCAGACGCTCTCCCAGACGCTGACCAGGCGCACCTTGCCGAAGCCCAGCGTCTTCAGCAGGGGCAGCATCGCGAAGGCCGACTCGGACAGCTTCGTCCCGTCCAGGGGCACAAGAGCGCAAAGGCCTGACATCTCTCCCTCCCCGATGAGCTAGCGACGGGCCCATCCCGCGGGCGCCCGCCCGCCGGCAGGCAGGTTCGGGATGGAGCCTGGCATCACCTTAGGATATGCTGCCATCCGAGGTCTAGGTACAGATGGCCCCAGCCAGCCGGCAGAAGCTCCATGTCCTCTGGGCTACGGACGGCAGCGCCAGCGCCCGCAACGCCGTGCCCCTCCTGCGAGGGCTCGTGCTGCCCGCCGCGGAGCGGCTGACCGTCCTCACGGTGGCGCCCCACTCTCTCATCTCCGGCGCCCGCCCCGACCCGGCCTTCATCGCCCGCGTCACGCCGGCGGCGCGGCGCGGCGCCCTTGTCGAGGCGGAGCAGCTGGCGATGCGTGAGGCGACGGCGCTCGACCCGCCCTTCAAGCCAGACGTGCTTTCGCGCTGGGGCCATCCGATCCAGGAGGTCCTGCGCGCCGCCCGCTCGCTGGCTGCCGACCTCATCGTCCTGGGCGCAAAGGGCCACTCGAACCTGCGCATCCTCGTCCTCGGCAGCGTGAGCCAGGGCGTCGTCCAGCACGCGACGCTGCCGGTGCTCATCGCCCGGCCCAGCGCCGGGCCGGTGCGCCGCGTCGTCCTCGGCTATCACGGTTCGGCGGCGGCACGCCGCGCCGTTGCCTTCCTCGAGCGGCTTGCCCTGCCGCCGGAGGTTGAGGTTCGCCTGACGACCGTCGTCGAGCCCTTCGCGGTGCCCGCCGGCACGCCCATCGGCTACCGCCGCCTCGCCATCGCCGAGGCGAACCGCGTCAACGCGCGGCGCCACACCGCCGCTCAGCGCGCGCTGGACGGCCTCGCCGCGCGGCTGCGCGCCGACGGCCTGCGGGTCGAGACGGAGGTTGTCGCCGGCGCCGCCGGGCCGGAACTGGACGCCGCCGCTCAGCGCCACGGCGCCGAGCTCATCGTCGTCGGCTCGCGCAAGCCGTCGCCGGCGCGCCACTACCTCCTCGGCAGCACGGCCGAGAAGCTCGTGCGCCACGCCCGCGCCTCCGTCCTCGTCGTCCGGTAACGCGGGGTTGCGTCAGGCGGAGAACGCCCGCAACGCGGCGCAGATGCGCTCGACCTCGGCGTCCGTCAGCTCCGGGAACATCGGTATCGTCAGCACCTCGTCGCAGAGACGCTCCGTGACGGGCAGGCGCCGTCCTGAGCCTGTCGAAGGGCTGCCGCGGCCGTAACCCAGCGACGCGAACGCCGGCTGCAGGTGCGGCGGCTCCGGCCAGTGCACGTCGCTGGCGATGCCGGCCTCACCGAGGGCGCGGCGCAGCGCCTCCCGCTCCCGCGTCCGAACGACGTAGAGGTAGTAGCAGGGCGCCGCCCAGGGCGCCTTCGCCGCCAGCTGCACGCTCGAACCGGCCAGTGCCGCGTCAAACCGGCGCGCGATGGCGCGGCGACGCGCGTTCCAGCCCTCCAGCTTCGGCAGCTTGGCGCGCAGGACGGCGGCCTGGATCTCGGCCATGCGGCTGTTGAGGCTGCTCTCGGCGCTGTGGAAGCGCCGGTCCCAGCCGTGGTGACGCAGCCGGCGCAGCCGCTCCGCCAACGCCGCGTCGTCCGTGACGACGGCGCCGGCGTCGCCGATGGCGTTGAGGTTCTTCGTCGGGTAGAAGCTGAAGCAGCTTGCCGTGCCGAACGTCGTCGCCTGGCGGCCCTTGTACAGGGCGCCGTGTGCCTCGCAGGCGTCGGCGATCACCGGCAGGCCGCCCGCGACGGCGAGGATCGCCTCCATGTCGGCCGGGTGGCCGTAGATGTGCACCGGCAGCACCGCCTTTGTCCGCGGCGTAAGCTGCTTCTTCAGCAGCCGCGCGTCCATCGTCGCAGTGTCCGGCTCGGCGTCCACGAGGACCGGCCGCGCGCCCGTCTCGACGATGGCGTCCAGCGTCGCGCTCAACGTAAAGGCGACCGTGACCACCTCGTCGCCCGGCCCGACGCCGAGGGCGCGCAGCGTCAGGTTGAGCGCCGCCGTGCCGCTGCCGACGGCGACGCAGTGGCGCGTGCCGCAATAGTCCGCCCACTCCCGCTCGAAGGCCTCCGTCTCGGCGCCGCTGATGTACCAGCCCGAGTCGAGGACGCGGCGCACGGCTTCGTCCAGCTCCGCCTTCATGCTCGCGTGCTGGCGCTTGAGGTCGATTACGGGGATAGGCTGGGCTGCGCCCGGCGGCGTCACGGCTTTCTAGCCAGCGCGATGACTGAGAGGCCGAACGGCAGGGGCGTGCGCTTTAATGCCTCCGCCTCCAGCGAGAGGACGGCCGTCAGCGCGCGGTTGAGCGGCTCTGCGACCGGCCGCACGTCCGACGCGTGGCGGTGGTCGCTGCGGAGCTTGGCGACGAGCCGTCGCGCCGCCGCGACGGGGAAGAGGAGCGTATTGGCGTAGCTGGCCCAGACCGGCTCCAGGCCCGCCTGCGCCATCTTCGCCTTGAGCTCTCCCACCGTATAGCGGTGCTGCGTCTGCACCGTTACATCGTGCGGACCGTAGAGCGACTGGTAGGCCGGTACGCGCACCAACACGCTGCCGCCCGGCCGCGCGACGCGCGCCAACTCTTGCAGCGCCGTTGCTTCGGCGGGGGGCCGCAGTTGGCAGACGACATCCAACGCTGTCACGAGGTCGAAGGTGGCGTCAGCTAGCGGTATTGCGTCGACGCTGGCGATGAGGATGCGGCCGCGTCTTCGGGTCAGGCAGAGCGACGCCGCCGGCGGATAGAAGTCGAAGGCCGTCACCTGGCCGAAGCGCTCCAGCAGAGGAAGCGAGCCGCCCGTGCCGCAGCCGGCGTCCAGAACGCGCAGGCCACCGGCGCTGCCGAGGTGGCGCCGCAGCAGGTTGAAGACGATGCGCCGCATGCCGACGTACCACCAGAGGTTGTCCTCCAGCCGGAACATGTACTCGTATTCGGCCGGCTCCAAGGGGCGTCAGCTCGCGGGCAGCCCTTCGTCCCTTCGACAGAGCTCAGGGCAGGCAGGCTCAGGGCGCGGCCCTTCGACAGGCTCAGGACGCAGCCTCACGCCTCGACCTCGCGCTCTCGGACCCCGCCTTGCGGGGCCGCGCGCAGGGCCCGCGCCCGCCGCAGCTGCTCGCGCAGGAGGACGAGGCGCACGTACCAGACGGCGACGCCGCGCAGCGCCCGCAGGATGCGCGCCGGCTTGAAGAACTGCGACGTGCCGTAGGCGCGGGCGTAGTGGTGCACCGGCACCTCGACGAGCCGAAAGCCGGAGTCGCGCAGCTTGCGCACCATCTCGATGCAGATCGCGCCGTCGCTGGCGGTCAGCTCTACATAATCGAAAACGGAGCGGCGCAGCAGGCGGAAGTCGCAGTCGACGTCGCGAATGGGCAGCGAGAACATGACGCGCGTCAGGTGCTGGTAGAGCGAGCCGATGACCTGCCGGTACCAGGGGTCCTGGCGCGACATCTTGTACCCGTTGACTACGTCGACGGCCGGCGCCATGGCCGCCGCCAGCTGCACCAGCTCGGAGGGGTCGTACTGGCCGTCGCCGTCGGTGTAGAAGACGTAGTCTTTCGTCGCGGCGCGGAAGCCGCCGATCAGGGCGCCGCCGTAGCCGCGGTTCTTCTCGTGCCGCAGCACGCGCAGGCGTGACATGTCTTGCCGCAGCGCCTCCAGGACGGCGGCGCTGGCGTCCGTGCTCGCGTCGTCGACGACGACGATCTCGTAATCGTCCGTGATCCGCCGCAGGGCTGTCTCCGCCATCCCCACGAGCCCGGCGATGGTATTCGCGTCGTTGTAGCAGGGAAAGAACGCGGAGACGCTGGAGAGCTTCGGTCGCGGCCCTTCGTTCAAGCGCCCCTCCTGGCCTACCCGCCGCGCGCATTCTGACAGTCGCCGTCCTCGCGGTCAATCCAAGGGCCTTGCATTCTCGTATACTCTGCTTCGCATCGACCATGGCCGAAGACAAGGTCGCCGCCTACCGCGAAGCCTACGAGGCCTGGCAGAAGCAGCTCGCCGGCCTGCACGAGGTCTTCCTCGAGAGGAAGCGCCTCGACCCGGTGCGCCTCAAGGGCCTGCTCAACCGCGAAGCGCGCGCCAAGCGCCGCTACGACCGCGCCCGTCTGCGCCTCCTCGGCATCGAGGAAGAGGGCCCGTTCAGCGACCTCGACGGAGGCGGGGACGAG
>DATBWN010000095.1:0-6416 GCA_036514755.1 Dehalococcoidia bacterium
CAGGTAGACGCTGCCGCGGTAGCCGTCCAGGGCGCGGTGGTCGGCGGCGAGCGAGGCGTGGATGACTTTGCGCAGTTCGGGGCGCCCTTCGACGACCCAGGGCCGCTCCGTCAGCCTGCCGAAGCCGACGAGGGCGACCTGCGGCGGGTAGATGAGGCCGAAGACGCTCTCCGCCCCCTGCTCGCCGAGGCTGGTCACGGTGATCGTCGGGTCCGACACTTCAGAGCTGCGCAGGCGGCCGACGCGCGCCCGCTGTACGAGGTCGCGCAGCTTCGCCATCAGCTCGCCCAGCGAGAGCTTGTCCGTGGCGTGGATGGCGGGCGCGACGAGGCCGCCGCCCGGCAGGGCAATGGCGACGCCGACGTGGACCGCGGCCTTCGGCTCAACGTGGTCGCCGGCCCAGACGGCGTTCGCCTCCGGCACCTTGCGCAGCGCCAGCGCCGCCGCCTTGATGAGGAGCACGCCGTAGAGCAGGCGCTCTGCCACGGGCCGGCGGGCGTTCTCCGCCGTCAACCAGGCGATGGCGCGGCTCATGTCGATGACGCTCTCGACGTGGAAGTGGGGAATCTCGCGGTGGGAGCGGCTCATCGCGGCGGCGATGCTCTGGCGCATGCGCAGGGCACGGTCTGCGGGCGCAGGAGCGGCCGCGGCCGGCCTGGCGACGACGCGGGTGGCCGCTTCCTCCACGTCGCGGAGCATGACGCGGCCGCCGGGCCCCGTGCCGGCGACGGTCGAGAGGTCGATGCCCTTCTCCTCAGCGAGCTTCTGCGCCACGGGCGAGACGCGCAGGCGTCCCGCGGCCGCCGCCGGCGCGATGGTCGGGCGCGGGCCGGCGCGGCGCTGCGCCGCGGCAGGCGGCGCGACTGCCGGCGACGGTGGCGCTACCTCTTCCGGGCCCTCGGTGCGGACGACGGCCATGACGGCGCCGACCGGGACCTTGTCGCCGGGGCTGAGCAGCAGCCGCTCGATGACGCCGCTGAACATCGACTCGACCTCGACGACCGCCTTCTCGGTGTCGACCTCGGCGAAGACGTCGCCCTTCTGGACGCGGTCGCCGGGCCGCTTGAGCCAGGCGACGAGCTCGCCGGCCTTCATGTCGGCGCCGAGGACGGGCATCACGAGGTCGGCCATCAGACCAGGTTCGCCTCCACGACCGCGACGATGTCCTCGATCTGGGGCAGCGAGGCGTCCTCCATCTGCTTGGCGTAGGGCGCCGGCACCTCGGCGCCGCCGACGCGCTGCACCGGCCAGTCGAGCACGTCGAAGGCGTTCTCCATTATCTGCGCCGAGACCTCGGCCGCGAGGCCGCCGGTGCGCCACGCCTCCTCGATGACGACGGCGCCGCGCGTCTTGGCGACGGAGGCGAGGAAGGTCTCGCTGTCGAGCGGCCGCAGCACGCGCAGGTCGACCACCTCGGCCTCGATGCCCTTCTTGGCTAGCTGCTCCGCCGCGGCCAGGGCCTTCCACAGGCAGGCCCCGTAGGTGATGAGCGACACGTGGGTGCCCTCGCGGCGCACGGCTGCCTTGCGGATGTCGCACGGGCCGCTGGCCTCGTCCACCTCGCCCTCCATAGGGTATAGAGTGGCGTGCTCCATGATGAAGACGGGGTCGGGCTCCTGCAGCGCGGCCAGGAGCATGCCGCGCCCGTCGGCGACGGTGGCGGGAGCGAGGACGGAGATGCCGGGGATGTGGGCGTACCAGCCCTCCAGGCTGTGCGAGTGCTGCGCCCCCATCTGGCGGCCGCCGCCGGTGGCCATGCGGACGACGAGGGGCACGTTAAGCTGGCCGCCGGACATGTAGCGCAGGGTCGCGGCGTTGTTCAGCACCTGGTCCATGGCGAGCATGCTGAAGTTGATCGTCATGATCTCGACGATGGGCCGCATGCCGTTGAGCGCGGCGCCGATGCCGGCGCCCAGGAAGGTCGACTCCATGAGGGGCGTGTCGCGGACGCGGTCCGGGCCGAACTCCTGCAGCAGGCCGCGGCTGACGGCGAAGGCGCCGCCGTAGCGGCCGACGTCCTCGCCCATGAGGAACACGCGCTGGTCGCCGCGCAGGGCGTCGCGCAGGGCGGAGCGGATGGACTCGCGATAGGTCATCGTCGTCACGGGGCGGTCACGTCCTTCAGCAGGTCGTCGACGGGCTCCCAGGGCGACTCCTCGGCGAAGGCGACGGCGCCCTCGACCTCCCCCTTCACGCCTTCCTCGAGGCGCCGCAGGCCGGCGTCGCTGAGCAGCTCAAGGTCACGCAGGCGCTCCGTGAAGGTCGCTATGGGGTCGCGCTCCATCCAGCGCTCGACCTCCTCCTTCGAGCGGTAGAGCTCCGGGTCGGCGAGGGAGTGGCCGCGGAAGCGGTAGGTGCGAAACTCGACGAGCTGGGGCCCGCCACCGGCGCGCACGCTGGCGGCTGCCTCCTGCGTAGCGGCCTCGACGGCGAGGACGTCCATGCCGTCGACGGCGCGGCTGGGGACGCCGTAGGCCTGGGCTTTGGAGGCGATGTCGGTCACGGACTGGGAGATGTCGAGGGCGGTGCCCATGGCGTAAAGGTTGTTCTCGCAGAGGAAGAGCACGGGCAGCTCCCAGAGCTTCGCCAGGTTCATCGACTCGTGGAACTCGCCTTCGGCGACGGCGCCGTCACCGAAGAAGCAGGCGGTGACGCGCGCGCGGCCCGTCATCTTGTCGGCGAGGGCGAGGCCGACGGCGACGGGCAGCCCGCCGCCAACGATGGCGTAGCCGCCGTAGAAGCGGCGCTCGGCGTCGAAGAAGTGCATGGAGCCGCCGCGGCCGCGGCTGCAGCCCGTCGCCTTGCCGAACAGCTCGGCCATCAGGCTCGTCGGCGGCATGCCGCGCGCCAGGGCGTGGCCGTGCTCGCGGTAGGTCGACACGATGTTGTCGTCCGGCGTCAGCGCCTGCATGGCGCCGACGGCCACGGCCTCCTCGCCGATGTAGAGGTGGAGGAAGCCGCGGATCTTGCCCAGCTGGTAGAGGTCGGAGCAGCGCTCCTCGAAGCGCCGGATGCGGAGCATCCCGCGCAGCAGGTCGAGGTCGTGGCTCTGGCCGGCGGCCTTGCGGCCGCGGGCCGGTCGCGTAGTCACGTCGTGCTCTCCAGGGCTGAGATGTCGCCTTCCGGCAGGCCCAACTCGCGCGCCTTGAGGAGGCGCCGCATGATCTTACCGCTGCGCGTCTTCGGCAGCCCCGGCAGGAAGTCGATCTCCTTCGGCGCGACGACGGCGCCCAGCCGAGAGCGCGCGAAGCCGAGCAGCTCCCGGCGCAGCGCCTCGCTCGCCTCGAAGCCGTCCTTGAGGGCCACGAACGCCTTGACGACCTCCAGGGCGACGGGGTCGGGCTTGCCGATGACGGCCGCCTCGGCCACGGCGGCGTGCTCCATGAGGACGCTCTCGACCTCGAAGGGGCCGATGAGGTGGCCGGAGCTCTTGATCACGTCGTCGGCGCGGCCGACGAACCAGAAGTAGCCGTCCTCGTCCTGGCGGGCGAGGTCGCCGGTGAGGTAGTAGCCGCCGGCGAAGCACTTCTCGTAGCGCTCAGGCTCGTTCCAGTAGCCGCGGAACATCGAGGGCCAGCCGGGCCGCAGCGCCAGCTCGCCCTGCTGCCCCGGCTCGACCTCGACGACGCCGCCCTCCGTCCGCTGGACGATGGCCGCCTCGACGCCGGGAAGGGGCCGGCCCATGGAGCCGGGGCGGATGTCCATGCAGGCGTAGTTGGCGATCATGATGCCGCCCGTCTCCGTCTGCCACCAGTTGTCGTGGAAGGGCAGGCCGAAAGCCTCCTGGCCCCAGACGACGGCCTCCGGGTTCAGCGGCTCGCCGACGCTGGCCAGGAAGCGAAGGGCCGGGTAGCGGCGCTGCCGCGCCAGCTCGCTGCCCGCCTTCATCAGCATGCGGATCGCCGTCGGCGCCGTGTACCAGACCGAGACCTTCTGCTCCCGAAGGATGCGGTACCAACGCTCGGCGTCGAAGTCGCCTTCGTCGATGACGTTGGTGACGCCGTTGGTGAAGGGGGCGATGATGCCGTACGAGGTCCCGGTGACCCAGCCGGGGTCGGCGGTGCACCAGAAGACGTCGTCCGGGTGGAGGTCGAGCGCCAGCTTTCCGGTGACGTGGTGGGCGACTACGGCCTCGTGGACGTGGACGGCGCCCTTGGGCGTGCCGGTCGTGCCGCTGGTGAAGTGGAGGAGGGCGACGTCCTCCGGGTCGGTCGGCTCGATCTCGAACTCGTCGCCGGCGGCGGCCATGGCGGCGGCATAGTCGACGGTACCGGGGACGGAGGTAGGGCCGTGGTCGTCGCCGACGAGGATGACGTGCTCCAGCTGTGGCAGGCGCTCGCGCAGGGCAGCGACCTTGCGGGCGTAGAGCGACTCCGTCGTCAGCAGGGCCTTCGCGCCGCCGATGGACAGGCGCGAGTAGACCGGCTCCGGCCCGAAGGCGGAGAAGATGGGGCAGAAGATGCTGCGGTTCTTCAGCGTGCCCAGCGCGGCGACGTAGAGCTCCGGGACGCGGCCGGCGAGGGCGAAGACGCGGTCGCCCTTGCCCAGGCCGAGGCCGCGCAGGAGGTTGGCGAAGCGGTTCGTCAGGCGGGACATCTCCGCGTAGGTGAAGTCGCGCACCGCGTCCGTCCTGGCGATCCAGCGCAGGGCAACGTGGTCGCGGCGGGCGCCGGCCGCGTGGCGGTCGATGGCCTCGTAGGCGATGTTGAGGCCGCGGCCGCCCGGCAGGCCGCTCAGCTCGGAGCGAGCCTGCTCCCAGGAGAAAGACGCCCGCGCCGCCTCGTAGGAGAGGAGGTTGGGCGGCACCCCGACGGCGTCGGGGCCCTTCGGCTTGCGGATCGTCTGCCAGCCCACTGAGCTAGATTAGACCGCACGCGAAGCGTTCACCAGGGACGATTGGCCCCGTCTTGGCCGCCTCTATGCCCTATGCCTTGTGCCTTACGGCGGCGGCCAGTCCTCGTCCAGCCAGGCGGGCAGGGGCTCGCCGGGGCGGCTGACGGGCAGAGGCGCGTCCTGGTCGCCGCGGCCGGCCGCGCCGAAGCGTTTCAGGGCGTCCGGCATCTCGTAGTAGATCTCCAGCCGGTTGCCGTCGGGGTCGGCGAAGTAGATGCTGCGCTGGCTGACGTGGTCGGTGGCGTGGTCGACCGCGACGCCGTGCGCCATGAGCGTCCGATACGCCTCGCAGAGGTCGGCGTAGCTGGCGACCTCGAAGGCGATGTGGAAGAGGCCGATCTGGCCCCTCTGGGGCCGCGGCGCGCTCGCCGGGTCCGGGTGGGGAAAGACGTCCAGCGTGTGGAAGTTTTCGCCCAGGGTCATGAAGACGCCGCCGTGGTCGGGGTCTTCCTCGCTGACCTCGAAGCCGAGGACGCCCCTGTAGAACGCCCGCGAGCGCTCCTCGTTCGCCACCTGCAGGGCGACGTGGCCGATGCGCTTGATCTTCATGACGCGCCTCCAGTCCGCCCCGAATAGTCGGGGCGCCAGGGCCGGCCGAAGCTCTCGCGGAAGGTGACCTCCTCGATGGGCCGGCGTCGGCCGCGGCCGTGGCGGCGCGCCGGCCAGCCGACGGGCAGGATGGCGTGCGCCTCCAGCGTCTCCGGCAGGCCGAGGAGGGGCCGGACCTCGGCCTCGCGCACCTTCCAGCGCGTCGTGAGGACGGAGCCCAAGCCCTGGGCGTGCAGGGCGAGGAGCAGGTTCTGCACCACGGGGAAGATCGAGGCGCCGGCCTGCGCGCGATCGGTCTCCGTGCAAACGGCGATGAGCAAGGGCACGTCCTGCCAGGGCGTGCGCTCCGGCGCGCGGTCGCCGTAGAGCTGCTTGCCCAGCTCGTCGAAGATGACGCCGAGGCGGCGCTTCGTCTCGCGGTCGCGGACGACGATGAAGCGCCAGGGCTGGCTGTTGCCGCCGCTGGGGGCGTGGACGGCGGCGCGCAGGGCGCGCTCGATGAGGGCGTCGTCCACCGGCCGGCCGTCGAAGAGGCGGACGGCGCGCTGCGCCCGCATCACGCGCTCGACCGCCGCGAAGCCGTCGCCCGGCGCCTGGTTCGTCATGACGCGGCGATCATGTCGGGCGCGCGGCGGCCTGTCAATCGAAAGCGGTGCGCACTTGCGGAATGCGCGGCCGGGGCGCAACATTACGGCGCCGGATCGTGTTTCCTCGCGGCCTCGCGCCGCTTAGGGAGGGGGAAGAGCGATGGTCAGTCAGGTTCTCTCCGCGGACTCGCACATACTCGAGCCGCCGGACCTCTGGACGACGCGGATGGAGAAGCGCTTCCGCGACAAGGCGCCGCACGTGGTCAAGGACTTCAACGGCCAGAAGGGCGACTTCTTCGTCTGCCAGCCCTTGCGGCCGTTCAATCCCTTCCAGCTGGGTTGCGCCGGCGTGGCGCCGGAGAAGATGGCCGAGCTGGCTGCCAGCGG
>DATBWN010000096.1:0-27023 GCA_036514755.1 Dehalococcoidia bacterium
CAGTTGTCCTCGACGTAGAGGCGGTCGCGCACCTGCAGGCCTTCGCCGTAGACGGGCAGGGGCTGGTCGTCCAGGGCGTTGGTGACGAAGAGGGGCACCGCCTTCTCCGGGTGCTGCCGCGGCCCGATGTTGTTGCCGCTGCGGGCGATGACGAGGGGCAGGCCGTAGGCGCGGAAGGCGGCGACGCACTGCATCTCGCCGCCGGCCTTGCTCGCGGCGTAGGGGTTCGTCGGCCGGAAGGGATCGTCCTCGCGCGCCGGGCTGTCGGGGAAGCGGGGTCCGTAGACCTCGTCCGTCGAGACCTGAAGGAAGCGCTCGACGCCGTGGCGGCGCGCCGCCTCCAGGAGGACGAAGACGCCGTGGACGTCGGTCTGGATGAAGGCGCCGGCGTCCAGGAACGAGCGGTCGACGTGGCTCTCGGCGGCGAAGTTGACGACGGCGTCGCAGCCGGCCATCGCCGCGTCGACGGCCGCCGGGTCGCAGATGTCGCCGCGGACGAAGGTGTGGCGCCGCTCGTCGATGTCGCGCAGGTTGTCGGGGTTGCCGGCGTAGGTCAGCTTGTCGAGGTTGACGACCTCGTAGCCCTCGTAGCGGTCGAGGAGGTGGCGGATGAAGTTCGAGCCGATGAAGCCGGCGCCGCCGGTGACGAGGATGCGGTGCATGTTACGCCTCAGTCGGGATTGTAACCGAAGCGCGCGTGAGGGGCTGCCGGCGCTATAATGCGCGCGCGATGGACGCGCCGCCTGTCCAGTACGTCGCGACGAGCGATGGCTACCGCATCGCTTACACCGTCTGCGGGGAGGGCCGGCCGTTTGTCTACACGGGAGCCCAGGTCAGCCACGTCCAGATCTTCTGGCGGGATGATGGCTTTCTGCAGCCTTGGCTCTATGCCTGGGCTCAGCGTTTCCGCCTCGTCGTCTACGACGGTCGCGGCAAGGGGATGTCCCAGCGGGACCTGCCGGCGACCTTTTCGCCGGAGGACGACCTGCGCGACCTGGAGGCCGTCGTTGATCGCCTGGGGCTAGAGCGCTTTGTGTTGCACGGCATGGAGGTCTTCAGCCACACGCCGGTTCGCTATGCGCTCGCCCACCCCGAGCGAGTGGAGGCCCTTGTCCTGCACTTCCCGGCTGTGAGCAAGCCGGACAGAACCCCGTTTAAGGCGCTTGCCTCCCAGGATTGGGAGAGGTTCCTCGATATGGCGATAGCCACGCAGGCGGGTCCCACAAGCGAGGCCGCGACTACGGAGGGGAGGCGCCACGCCAGGGAGCGCCTGAAGCAGGCCATGACGCAACACGACTGGCTCATTCGCGAGGATGCGTGGGCGAACGCAACTGTTGAGAAGGACTTGCCGCGTCTGCAAACGCCGACCCTGGTTCTGTACCCTCGTGATCTATTCAGCGCAGCGAGCGCAGAAGATTCGATGAGGTTTGCGGCGCTCATCCCCAACGCGCGCATGGTCTTGATCGACGGTGCGACCCCTATGGGCGAGGTCGACCAGGGCCTGAAGGCGATCGACGACTTCCTCGCGAGCCTGCCGCCGCGCCAGGAGGCAGCCGTAGCGAAGCCTGGTGCCGCTCCGGACGGCCTCTCGGCGCGCGAGGTGGAGGTGCTGCGGCTCATCGCGGCGGGGCGCAGCAACCGGCAGATCGCGGACGAGCTGGTGATCAGCCTGAACACGGTGGCGCGCCACGTGAGCAACATCTTCGACAAGACCGGCGTCGCCAACCGTGCCGAGGCGGCGGCGTACGCGCTGCGTCGCGGGCTCGCCTAGGGCTACGCATCCCGCCCCTTCGCCCTGCGGGGCTCAGGGTTGTCTGCTCCGCCCTGAGATAAGAGAGTTTGCGAGGGGACACCTCGCGCTCCCCGTCAGGGGCTGCGCCCCTGCACCCCGCTGGGCTCATTGCTGGCTGAAAGCTGATTGCTGAGGGCTGATGGCCTTCGCGCTACTTGGCGACAGGCGACGCGTCGGTCTCCTGCAGGAAGCGCAGGACAACGTCGTTGAACTCGGCCGCCTTCTCCCAATAGGCGGAGTGGCCGGAGCCGCGGACGACGTGGTAGCGCGAGCTGGGGACGAGCCCATGGCACATCTCGATGAGGTCCGGCGGCGTGATCTTGTCGTGCTCGCCGACGAGGAAGAGGACGGGCAGGCCGGCGGCGTTCAGGCGCTCGTGGACGGGGAGGCGTGGCGGCGAGCCGGGCGGCGGTGGCGGCGGTTGCACCTGTCCCGGCGGGTGAAGGAAGTCGCGCGGGCGCGACGGGTTGAGGCGGCTGATCTGGCGCAGGAGGAAGTAGAGGTGCGGGTGCTGTTCTCGGAAGGAGGGATGGACGGAGAAGGCGCCGAGGCCGCGCTCGCCGCGGGCCGCTGCCGCCTCCTCGCGGCGGGCGCGCACGGCCCCGTCGGCGACGGCGCCGGTGGTGCCGGCGAGGACGAGGGCGCGGCAGCGTGCCTTCGGGTCGCGCAGGGCCAGGGCGATTGCGGCGCGACCGCCCATCGAGTGGGCGACGACGCGCACGTCCTCGACGCCGAGGTGGTCGAGGAGGGCGATGACGTCGGCGCCGAAGGAGGCGCGGCCGCTGCCGTCGCTGTCGGCGCTGAAGCCAAAGGCGCGGTGGTCGAAGGTGATGCAGGTGTAGTGCTGGGAGAAGAAGGGCACCTGCTGCCACCAGCTGAGGTGGTTGCCGCCCTGGCCGTGCGCGAAGAGGACGGCCGGGCCGGAGCCGTGCACCTCGTAGTAGATGTCGATGCCGTTGACCGGCGCCCAGGGCATTTCTGCGACTAGTCTAGCAGCGTCCGGCAAGAAGGGCGCGATTCGGCCGCGGCGATGGCTTGTCGGGCCAGGCCGCCGCCCCTAGAATGCGACTACTCGCGCGACTTGGAGAGCAGGAGAGGAGACGCCACAGATGGCTATCGAGGATACGCTGGCCGGTACCGAGCTCTTCGAGGAGTTGCCCAAGACAGACCTCGCCCGTCTCGCCTCTGTCACGGTCGTCCGCAACTTCAAGAAGGGCTACGTCGTCGTCCGCGAGGGCGAGATCGGCGTCGCGTTCTACCTCATCGGCAAGGGGAGCGTGGAGGTCGTCAAGGGCCTCGGCACGCCGCAGGAGCAGGTCATCGCGACGCTGGGGCCGGGGTCGTTCTTCGGCGAGATGGCGCTCTTCGACAACCACGTGCGCTCGGCGAGCATTCGCGCGCTGGAGGACAGCGAGTTCCTGGTGCTGACGAGGTGGGACTTCAACGCGGAGCTGACGGCGAGCAACTGCCGCATCGCCACGACGATGCTGGCTGTGCTCTCGCGCCGCATCCGCGCCCTGACGGACGCAGCGACCCACTGATAACTGAAGTCTGTCTACTGAGAACTCAGCGCATCTCGGCCAGCAGCCCCCGGTAGGCGTCCAGGTTGGCCGGAAGCGAGATGTCCGCGAGGGCGGGCGCTCGCTCGGCCGAGACGCTGGCGTTTTCCGCCTGGGTCGGCTGGCTCTCGTCGATGAGGAGGCAGCCGGTCACCTCGCGCCCCAGCTTGGCGGCCTCGAAGATGAGATGGAGGCCGTTAAGCGCCGCTTCCGGGCTGGAGGGGTCGTACTCGGTAGGCAGGGTGGCGCGTTCTTCCTCCGTGAAGACCTGGTCGCGCAGCTGCTGCCAGGCGTCTTTGATGTCGAGCACGTAGTTCTGCTTGTACCAGTCGTAGATCGGCCCGCTGCCGCGGAAGCCCGGCTCGCGATGGTAGGTAACGCAGGGGGAGAACACGTCGACCAGCGAGAAGCCCTTGGTCGTGATCGCCCGCTGCATGAGCTCGACGAGCTCGTTGCGCTGCCAGGAGACGCCGCGGCCAACGAAGGCGGCGCCGGCGGCGATGGCGAGACGCAGCGGGTTCACGTTGCGCCCCTTCTTGCCTTTGGGTGTCGAGGCGGTGCGGAGGCCCTTGTGCGCGGTCGGTGAGGCTTGGCCCTTGGTGAGGCCGTAGACCTGGTTGTTCATGACGACGAGCGTCATATTCACGTTGCGGATGACGGCGTGCATGAGGTGTTCCATGCCAATGGCGTAGCTGTCGCCGTCGCCGCCGAAGTCAATGACGGTGAGGCCGGGGTTGGCGACAGCGAGGCCGATGGCCACGGGTATCGAGCGTCCGTGCTGACCCTGGTAGGCGTTCACGCGCAGCATCTCGGGCTCCTTGCTGGAGCAGCCGATGCCGGAGAAGGCGAAGATGTTTTCCAGCGGGACGCCGAGGTCGTTGACGAGGCTCATGATGACCTGCTGCGTTGCGGAGTGGACGCCGAAGTCGCCGCAGCCGGCGCACCACCAGGCGCTTTCGCCGGCGATGTCGGCGCGAGTGAGGGGCCTTTCGCGGGTGTAGGTCGCCATTACTTGGCCTCCTTGATCCTGTCGATGATCCAGCCCGGCGTCATGTTGCGGCCGTCGTAGCGCAGAAGCGACTTGAGCTTCGCCATTGGGCCCGTGGCTTCGCGCTGGATGAGGCCGCGGAGCTGCGCCCCCGCCGAGTACTCCGGGACGTAGACCGTGTCGCAGCTGTCGACGAAGCCGCGCACCTGATCGCCGGGGAAGGGCCAGAGTGTCCTCAGCTCCAGGAACTTAGCCTTTTCGCCGCGGGCGTCGAGGCGCTCCATCGCTTCGAGGATGGGTCCGTAGACGCCGCCGTAGCCGATGAAGCCGACCTTCGCGTCCGGGGAGCCGTGCTGTCGCAGCTGCGGCAGTTCCGGGTCGGCGCCGATGAGCTCCATCCGCTGGACAAAGCGCTTGTCCATCATCGCCTGGCGGATGGTCTCCTCCTCGGTGATGTAGCCGGCCTCGGTGTGCTCGTTCGTGTTGGAGTAGTAGTTGGTGACGCCGGGCGTGCCGGGGATAACGCGGTAGGATATGCCGTCCGCGGTCAGCTCGTAGCGCTTGTACTCGTCGCCGTTGTTGACGTATCGGTCGGCGACCTGCTTTGCCGTCAGTAGCTTGCCGCGGTCGATGACGAAGCCGGACGGGTCGAGGGCAGGGATGGTGTAGCTCGACTGCGCCAGCGTGCGGTCGATCAGCAGGAATGTGGGGCACTGGTAGCGCTCCGCGAGGTTGAAGACGTGCTCCACGACGTAGAAGGCGTCTTCAGGCTCGCTGGCGGCGAGCACGATGCGGGCGAAGTCGCCGTGGCCGCCGAAGATCGTCTCGTTGAGCTCCTCCTGCCCCTGGCGCGTCGGCAGGCCGGTGCCGGGGCCACCGCGGGTGCAGACGACGATGACCATCGGCGTCTCCGTGATGCCGCCGGCCGAGATCGCCTCTTGCATGAGGGAGAAGCCGGGGCCGGAGGTGGCTGTCATGCTGCGCGCGCCGGCGACGGCCGCGCCGATGACGTGATGAGCGGCGGCCATCTCGCTGTCGGCCTGGATCATGGCGCCGCCGAACTGGTGGAGGTGCTCTGCCATGTACTCGAGCACCTCGGAGGCGGGAGTGATCGGGTAGCCGGCGTAGACGCGGCAGCCGGCGACGATCGCGCCCGCCGCGACAGCCTCGTTGCCGAGGATCACCTGACGGGTGTCGTCGGCAAGGGGCGTGAAAGAGAGCTTGAGCTCCGGCATCTCCCAGCCCTGGGCGCGGGCATAGTCGCGGCCGATCTTGAGGGCCTTTTCGTTAATGGCCACGGCGTCGCCGGCGTAGCGCTTGGCGAACCGTTTGACGATCACCTCGTCCGGTATGCCGACGAGATGAGCGATGACGCCGATGGAGATGGTGCCGCGAGCGTTGTAGAGGCCGAGCTGGTCCTTGGCCAGCTGACCCATCGGCAGGCCGAAAACCCGCGCGCGCTTGCCGTCCAGGATGTCCTGGACCTTCTCGAGCTTGATCTCGTGGCCCGCGTTCGGGTACTCGAGCCGGGGCGTCGAATCGTAGATAACGACGCCGCCCTGCTTCAGGCGCGTGATCGGCGGGATGCGCCCTTCCTGGGCGATATCGACGAAGGCGCCCACGTCGAAGGCCTGGAGAATGTCGAACTCGTCGTCGAGGTTGAAGACGGGACGATCGGCGGCGCGGACGGCGAAGCCGCTGTCGCGCGTCTGGATGTTCGAGTAAACCTCGTCGAGGATGGAGAAGATCCAGGCGCCCATGTCTTTCAGGGCCTGGCCCAGCATGAGGATGTTCGTGTTCGTGCCGTCGCCGGCCCGACCGGCGCCGTAAATCTGCAGTCCAGCCATTCGACTAACCTCTTTGCTCAGTGCTTCGGTCGCCCCGAGGGCCCTCTGCACCACCGCGCTTTAGAATTATAGGTGCTACCTCTGCCTGCCTGCGTTCGATTCCTTCCATAGCTTGTCGGCCTGCCCCTCCGCCCGCCGACAGGCGGGCGAAGGCTGTCATCTCGCCTCTCATTTCGCCGGCGCCGCGCCCTGCCGGCGGTCCCTGGCGGTGTAGAAATGCACCGCCTCGCCGCTGACGGCGAGCGCCGCCTCCTTTAGCGCCTCCGACAGCGTCGGGTGGGCGTGCACGGCGTAGCCGAGCTCGACCGGCGTCGTCTCGAGGACGGCCCCCAGGCTCGCCTCGCCGATGAGCTCTGTCGCGCCGTGGCCGATGACGTGGTAGCCGAGGATCGCCCCCGTCTCGCTGTCCGCGACGACCTTGACGAAGCCCTCCGTGTCGCCCGTCGCCATCGCCTTGCCGTTGGCGCGGAAGGGGAAGCGGCCGCCGCGCACTTTGAAGCCCCGCTCCTTCGCCTGCGCCTCCGTCAGTCCCAGACTCGCGACCTGGGGCTGGCAGTAGACGGCGCGCGGCATGCGCTCGTAGTCCAGGGGCGGCGGCTCGCGGCCAGCGATGGTCTCGACGACGGTCACGCCCTGCTGCGCGGCGACGTGGGCGAGCTGGAGCTTGCCCGTCACGTCGCCGATGGCCCAGACGCCGGGCACGCTCGTCCGGCAGTAGTCGTCCACCTTGATGAAGCCGCGCTCCAGCTCCACGCCAATCTCCTCCAGCCCGAGGCCGCCGCTGTTCGCCTCGAAGCCGACGCCGACGAGAAGGCGCTCCGCGCGCAGCTCCTCCGTCTTGTCGCCGCTAACGACGCTCAGCGTTACGTCGCTCTCGCCGACTCTCACCGCGTCGACGCGGGCGCCGGCGCGGACGCTGATGCCCTGGCCCGCGAAGGAGCGCTCCAGTTGGCGGCTCACGTCCTCGTCTTCGCCCGGCAGCAGGCGCGGCAGCAGCTCGACGATGGTGACCGCCGAACCGTAGGAGCGGTAGAGGTAGGCGAACTCGACGCCGATGGCGCCGCCGCCGACGATGGCGATGGAGGCGGGTGCCTGGCGCAGCTCCAACGCCTCGCGGCTGGTCAGAACGCGGTCGCCATCCACGGGCAGATTGGGCAGCGAACGCGGCCTGCCGCCCGTCGCGACGATGACGTTCCGCGCTTCGATCCGCTCGCCGCCCGGGTCGAGGGCGACGCTGTTCGCGCCGGCGAGGCGGGCGGTGCCGCGGATGAGCGTGACCTTGTTCTGGTTGAGCAGCGTCTCGACGCCGGCGACGAACCTGGCGACGATCTCGCGGCTGCGGTCGACCGCGACGCCGAGGTCGGCGGAGAGGCCCTCGTAGGCGATGCCGAACTCGGGCCCGCGGCGGAAGAGGTTGAGCAGCTCGGCGGCGTAGAGCAGGGCCTTGCTGGGGATACAGCCCCAGTTCAGGCAGAGGCCGCCCACCTGGTCACGCTCGATGAGCGCCGCGCGCAGGCCGAGCTGGGCGGCGCGAATGGCGGCGACGTAGCCGCCGGGCCCGGCGCCGATGATCGCTACGTCGTAGTCAGGCATCGAGCACGTCCGAATCGATTATCGGCAGCGACGCTGCTCGCGCCTGGCGGCCGGCGTGGTAGGAGCTGCGCACCAGCGGCCCGGCCTCGACGTGGCGGAAGCCCAGCCGCCGGCCGAGGGCGCGGATCGCGGCGTACTCGTCCGGGTGCCAGTAGCGGACGATGGGCAGGTGCTTGGCGTCCGGCCGCAGGTACTGGCCGACGGTGAGGAGGTCGCAGCCCTGGGCGCGCAGGTCGGTCATGACCTCGGCGACCTCCGCCGGCGTCTCGCCGAGGCCCACCATGATGCCCGACTTCGTCGTCATCGCCGGGTCGACCTCCTTGACGCAGCGCAGGAGCGCGAGCGAGCGCTCGTAGCGCGCCTTCGGCCGCACGCTGCGGTAGAGGCGCGGCACCGTCTCGACGTTGTGGTTGTAGACGACGGGCTTCGCCTCGACGACCGTTCGCAGGGCGTCCCAGTTGCCCTGCCAGTCTGGCGTCAGCACCTCTACCTGACAGCGCGGCAGGCGGTGGCGGACGGCGCGGATGCAGGCGGCGAAGACGGAGGCGCCGCCGTCCGGCAGGTCGTCGCGGTTGACGGAGGTGATGACGGCGTAGTCGAGGCTGAGATCAGCGACGGTGCGGGCGAGACGCAGCGGCTCCAGGAGGTCGAGGCCGGTCGGGCGGCCGGAGGTGACGGAGCAGAAGCCGCAGGAGCGCGTGCAGACGTCGCCGAGGATGATGAAAGTCGCCTCGCCGGCGTTGAAGCACTCGCCGATGTTGGGGCAGTCCGCCTCCTCGCAGACGGTGTGCAGCTCCTGCTGGCGCAGGAGGGCCATGAGCTCGCCGAAGCGCTCGCCGGCGGGGAAGCGCACCTTGAGCCAGTTGGGCTTGGGCAGCGTGCTAGCGGCCACTGAGGGCAAGCTCCCGCGTTTGTGACTCCGCATCCTGCAGCCCTGCGCCGCGCGCAGTGCTTTGTCTGCTCCGTCCCGTAAAGAGAGGTGCTTCTGAGGGGACACCCCTCAGACTCCCCGTCAGGGGGCTGCGCCCCCTGTACCCCTGCTGGGTTAGCGTAGGCTCGACCAGCTCCGCGTCGAAGGCGAGAGCGAAGGCGTCCACGACCGCGGCTTCTATGCCCGTGAAGTCAACCTTGCCCGTTTGCCCGTTTGCCCGTTTGCCCCCATCGAGCAGGCGCTCGATGGACGTGACGCGGACGCCCGCCAGGCCGCAGGGCACGATGGCGTCGAACCAGGTGAGGTCGGTGGCGACGTTGAGGGCGAAGCCGTGCGTCGTAACGCCGCTCTGCACGCGCACACCGACGAAGCCGACCTTCGCACCCTCGACCCAGACGCCGGGCCGGCCGGCGGCGCGCGCGCCGGCGATGCCGAAGCGGCGCAGGGCGCCGATCATCGTCTCCTCCAGGGCGCGCACGTAGTCCGTCGCGCCCAGGCCGCGCCGCCGCAGGTCGAGGATCGGGTAGGCGACGAGCTGGCCGGGGCCGTGGAAGGTGACGTCGCCGCCGCGGTCGCTCTCGACCACATCGGCGCCGCGCCGTCGCAGCTCGTCGGGGTCGACGAGGAGGTGCTCGTGGCGCGCCCGACGGCCGAAGGTGTAGACCGGCGGGTGCTGCAGCAGCGCCAGGGCCTCGCTGGCGCCGGTGCGGACGGCCGCCGCCGTCTCGACCTGCCAGCGCCAGGCTGTCGCGTAGTCAAGGCTCGGGAAGTGCAGGAGCCGGAGGGGGAATACCAAGCTAGTCCTTCTTATGCGACGCGCCGCAAGCCCATGCTAGCACGGGGCAAGATCGACCATGTTACGTTTTGATTAAGAACTCCCGCCCTGGGCAACTTTCAATGCCGCCTAGTGAAGGCGTATATGGGCCCATCGCTTGCCGACTCTGTCTCGCTGCCGACTAGCCCGGCGCCAGGCCGAGGTAGGCCGGCAGGTCGCGCACGGAGTCGAGGAAGGCGAGGGGCGGGTAGGCTGCGAACTCCTCGCGCGCCGTCACGCCGGAGAGCAGGGCGACGAAGGCGACGCCGGCGCGGGCCGCCGTCTCCGCGTCGATCGCCGTATCGCCGACGAAGAGGGCGGCGTCCGGCGTCGCCCCCAGGCGCTCGACGGAGCGCAGGAGGCCGCCCGGGTCCGGCTTGAACTCGTCCACGTCCTCGGCGCCGAGGACGACGGCGAAGCTGGACAGCAGCCCTTCGCGCTCGAGGACGTCCTCGAGGCGATAGCGGAGCTTCTGGCTGACGATGCCGAGTCGCAGGCCGGCCCTGTCGAGAGCGCGCACCGCCTCGGCGGCGCCGGGAATGAGCGTAGTCAGGCCGGCCATCACCGCGTCGGCGCGTGCCTGGTAGACGCGGACGTACTCCTCAACAACGGCCGCGCCGGCGGCGCCGTAGAGCCAGGGCACGACGCGCACCAGCGGCGTGCCGATGGTGCGGGCGATGGCCTCCGGCGCAGGCTCCGGCAGGCCCAGCGCCCGCGCCGAGAAGCGGTGGCAGTCGACGAAGGCGGGCCGCGACTCTACGAGCGTGAGGTCGAAGTCGAAGACGACGGCGCGGTAGGCGGTCACGAGGGCAGGGGCGGGCGGGCGCGGAAGTCGAGGGCGCGCTCTGCCCAGGACGCGGCGGCCAGCAGGCGCGCCTCCGCGAAGGGCGCGGCGATGAGCTGGATGGCGAGGGGGAGGCCGTCTTCGCTGAGGCCGCTGGGCAGGGCGATGGCCGGCAGGCCGCTGAAGCTGGCCGGCGCGCAGAAGGTGCCGCTGCCCGTGGAGGCGAGGCCGCGCGGCGCCGCGCTGGGCGCGACGGGCAGGAGGAGGGCGTCGAGGCCGTCCAGGCGCTCCGTCAGCTCATCGCGCAGGCGGCGCGCCCAGGCCAGGGAGCGGTCGTAGTCGGCGCGGCTGGTCTGAATGCCCGCCTCGATGAGGCCGCGGATGCTCGGTCGGTACTCGTCCTTGTGGCGGGCGAAGCGATCGGCGTGGGCGGCCGCCGCCTCGAAGCGCATGACCGGCTGGCCCGCCTCTGAGATCTGGGGCGCCGTCGCCGGCATCTCGACCTCGCGCAGCATCGCCCCGGCGGCGCTCAGCGCCTGCGCCACCGAGGCGAGATGGCGCCGCACCTCCGCGTCGGCCACCTCCTCGTGGTAGCGGCGGACGAGGCCGAGGCGAGGCGGAGCTGAGGCGTCGCGGACGGCGGCGAGATAGTCATCCAGCGCCACGTCGACGGAGTACGGGTCGCGCCGGGCCTGCCCTGAGCCTGTCGAAGGGTCGTAGCCGGCGAGGACGCTGAGGGCGAGGGCCGCCTCGGCGACGGAGCGGCAGAGTACGCCGACGTGGTCGAAGCTGGGCGCCAGGGGCGCGACGCCGGCGTAGCTGACGAGGCCGTAGGTGGCCTTGAGGCCGACGACGCCGCAGTAGGCGGCGGGCCGCAGCACGGAGCCGACGGTCTGGCTGCCCAGCGCGAGAGGCACCATGCCCGCCGCGACGGCTGCCGCCGAGCCGCTGGAGGAGCCGCCGGGCGTGTGCTCCCGGTTCCAGGGGTTGCGCGTCGGGGCCGGGTCCAGGTAGGCGAACTCCGTCGTGTGGGTCTTGCCGAGGACGATGGCGCCGGCGGCGCGCAGGCGGGCGACGCAGGTCGCGTCCTGCTCCGGCACGTGATGGGCGAAGGCGGGCGCGCCGAGGCGCGTCTGCAGGCCGGCGACGTCGATGATGTCCTTGACGCCGAAGGGCAGGCCGGCGAGGGGGCCGCCGCCGGCCTCGCGGGCGACGCGCAGCGCCCCTTCGCGGTCGACGTGCACCCAGGCCTCGATCTCGCCGTCGAGGGCGTCGATGCGGGCGAGGGCGGCCTCGACCTGAGACGTCACGTCGCTAGTTTAGGTGAGGCAGGCGCTGGGCTCCAGGCGCCTTTTCTAGGCCGGCGGGCGGTAGCCCGCGGTCGCGGCCTTGCGCATCGCCTCCATGCCCTCTTCGACGGTCATGAGGGGTGTGGTTTTGATCGACTTGATCGCCCCGCCCGCCGTCGCGCCGACTGAGAGAGCTGCGGCGGTCACGTTGTCCATCCCTTCGACGATGAGCATGATGTCGTACTCACCGAAGGTGTAATAGCCGCAGACGATCTTGCCGCCCGATTGGGCGACGACCGGGCGAAGCGCCTCGATACGGTTCTGCGGGTTCTTGACTTGAGCTGCCCATGCTTCTGGTGTGTAGGAGGCTTGGATGAGATAGCTAGCCATGATTCGCTCCTTGTCTTGCGAGGCTGGTCGAGAAGGGCGGGACCAGGGGAGCGCCGGCGGGGATGCTGAGAGGCTAGCGGCGCCCGAGAGTCATGTCAACCGGCTACGGGATCTCCTGCGCCGCGGCGATGATTGTCTCCGTGGCGAGGTCGGCGGAGACGCGGTCGGTGTTCAGCGCCAGGTCGTAGTTGGTCGCGTCCAGCACCTCCAGGTGGTGGACGCGCTTCAGCAGGTCGGCGCGGTCCTTGTCGGAATGCTTGACGAGCGCCGCTGCTCGCTCGCGGTCGATGCTCTGCTCGGCGGCGAGGCGGCCGATGCGCACGGCGGGCGAGCCGTAGACTAGGACGCGCAGGACGCCGGGCTTGTCGCGCAGGAGGGACTGGCTGGCGTGGCCGACGATCACCGCCTCGCCGCGCTCTGCCAGCTCGATGACGACGCGCTCGATGAAGTGGCGGTAGTCGTCCGAGGTGAGGCTCTGGATGGCCGTGTTCCACATGGCGGGCGACGGCTCGCTGAAGCCGGGGCTGGTCTCGAGGCTGACGGTGGAGACGGCGCCGAGGCGGCGCATCATGCGCTCCAGGAAGCCGGGCACGCGCTCGGCGGCGATGACCTCGTTGGGGGATACGCCGGCGCGCGCCGCCGCCTCGGAGGTGATCTCCCAGTCGTAGTAGCGAAACCCGAGGCGGTCGGAGACACGGCGGGCGATGCCGAAGCCGCCGGAGCCTGTCTGGACGGAGAACGAGATCACGGACGCGGTCATCTCAGCCCTTCTCCTCGCTCGCGAAGTGCGGAGCTAGGGTAGCTCTTTTGTCCCCGCGCGAGAAGTGGGGCCCAGAGCAGCCGTTTGCTGACCGGCCGAAGGGCCGCCCGCGGGCTGCTACTTCAGGCCGGGTCTCGGTGCGCCGACCAGAATGGCCATCTTGCCGTTGGGGTGCCGGTTCTCGTGCAGGAGCTGGTGGGCTAGGCCCACCTCGTCGAAGCTGAAGACGCGGTTCAGGCAGGGGTCGATCTTCCCCTCTGCCACCAGGCGGCTCACCGCCTCGGCCTCCTGCCGGTTGGCGAAATGGGAGCCCTGCAGGCGCTTCTGGCGCGTCCAAAGGTAGCGCAGGTCCACGTCGCCGTTGTAGCCGCTGGTGCCGGCGCAGATGACCACCATGCCGCCCGTGTCGCAGACGAACACCGAGGTCGGAAGCGTGTCCTGACCCGGGTGCTCGAAGACGATGCGCGGGCTGCGACGCTCGCCCAGGACGTCCCAGATCGCCTTGCCGAAGGCGCGGTAGCCGCGCACGCGCGTCGTCGTCGCCTCCTCATCGGTCCAGTCCGGCAGGCGGCCCCAGTGGTCGAACTGGGTGCGGTCGATGTAGCCCTTGGCGCCGAGCTTCATGCAGTAGGCGCCGCGCTCGGCGTTGGAAACGACGGCGATGGGTATGCCGCCCATCGCCCGCGTTATCTGGATGCCCATGGAGCCGAGGCCGCCGGAGCCGCCCCAGACGAGGACGACGTCGCCTTCGCGGACGGTGTGCGGCGGCCAGGAAGCGAGCATCCGGTAGGCTGTCGCGGCGTCGAGGGTGTAGGCCGCGGCCTGCTCCCAGCTGAGGCTGGGCGGCTTCGGCAGGCACTGCAGCGCCTTCACGCGCGTGAACTGGGCGAAGGAACCCCAGTTGCTGTCGTAGCCCCAGATGCGGAAGCCGTTGCTCAGCGCCGGGTCGCCGCCGGCCTGGATGAAGGGGTCGCGCTCGTCCCAGATGCCGCAGTGGAGGACGACCTCGTCGCCGACCTTGACGTCGGTGACGTTCTCGCCCACGGCGGAGACGATGCCGGCGCCGTCGCTGCCGCCGATGTGGAAGCCGGTCTCGTCGCCGGCGTCGCCGGCCTGCTTGTGCGTGCGGACGATGTCGACCGGGATGCCGAGGGCGGCCCAGACGTTGTTGTAGTTGACCCCCGCCGCCATGACGTAGACCAGCACCTCGTCCGGGCCGATACGCGGCAGCGGGACCACCTCATGGGTGAAGGCCTGCAGCGGCTCGCCGTAGCGGGCTTGGCGGATGACCTGGGCGTGCATCCGCTCCGGCACGACGCCAAGGGGCGGCGCCTCGCCGATCTCGTAAACCCTGCTCGTGGTGGTGGTCATGGCTGAACCAGGGAGAAGGATAGCGGATGCCCTTCGGAGCGTCTACGCGTCCGGTGCCGGCGCCGAATTGGCCTCCCAGTCCCTCAGAATCGTGGCGGCCACGCCGACAATGATATGAGGAGCGCCTCCTCACAGCGAGGGATGATACCGACGTGACGGAGAGGAACCGACGCCTGGACAACGGCCAGGCCGATTGGCGTTTGCTCATCGGCGAGGCGGAGGCGCAGGTCGAAGCGCTAACGACAGCGCTTGAAGACCTGCGCGTCGTCCTGCGTAGCCTCTCCTCTGTCCAGGAGCCTCAGGCAAGCGCGTACGAACCGCCGGCCAGCGAGCCAGAGGTTAGCGAGGTTGAGCCGCAGGCCGTCGCGCCGGCGGTGGAAGCGGAAGTCGCCGTCGCGGCTCCAGACTCCGAGGCTGCGCGCGAGGAGGTGCGCCGCGCCGTGGAGCAGGCGCGAGCTGAGATCGCCGCCGGCAAGGTGCCGGGCGACCTCGCCGCGACCGTAGAACCGGCCGCAGGGCCGAGTGCGCCGGCGCCGCCAGAGAAGGATGGACGCAAGGCGCCAGAGGCAGCCTGGTGGAACCTGCCCGTCCAAGAGGGCGCCCTGTCGCTCGCCCCCGAGGAGCCGGCCGTCGCTGAGCCGGCCACCGCGGCGGAGGAGACCGACTCCGCGCGTGGGGAGGTGCGCCGCGCCGTTGAGCAGGCCCGCGCCGAGCTGGCCGCGGGCGCTCTCGAGGCGGAGGATGCGGTCGAGGAGATGGCGGCGGTGGAAGAGCCGCCCGCGGCCGAGCCGGAAGACCCGGAGGCAGCGCGAGAGAAGGTGCGGCTGGCCGTGGAGCAGGCTCGGGAGGACATGGTGGTCGGCAAGCTGAAGCTGGCGGAGGAGCCGCCGGCAGAAGAGACGGGTGAGCCCCCCGCCGAGGCGCCAGCGCCCAGCCCTCCGGCGCCGGTGTTTCGCCTGCCGAGCGCAGAGGAGAGGACGATCGTCCCCCAGGCTATGGTCATCGAGGACTCGGAGGGCCGGGTCGAGCTCGCCCGCGTCTACGACGCGCTGAACCGCCTGGGCTGCGCCTCTCAGGCCGGGCTGCTCAACTACACGACTCACAGCGTGACGGTGGGGTTGAGCCCCAACCTCAAGCTGCCGGCACCGGACGACATCGCCGCCGCCGTCGAAGGCGCCTTCGGTCGCGCCTGTAACGTCTCCTCGGAGGGCGTGCGCGTCTCGGTGCGCCTCGGCGAAAGACGGAAGAAGGGGGTCGCCTGAGAAGGTGAAGCTCTTCGGCAACCGCAGCCACCGGCCGGAAGGCGTCGACCCGGAAGGCTTGCGCCGGGCGACGAGCGGGGAGTCGCGCCGCGAGCTGGCCCTGGACGCGGAGGGGCTGCGCGAACGGGGCGAGCGTCTGCACGAGCTGGCGGTACTTAGCCTCTTCTTGCACAGCGCCGGCACACTGGAGGAGATGCTCTCGCTCTTCCTGGAGCGCTCGCCGCGGGTGACCGGCGCCGTCGTCACCTATCCGCTCCTCCTCGACCGCCGGCGCGAGATCCTGAGCGCCGTGCAGCTGGGTACGATCAACGACCCCGGCCTGGAGCAGGCCTCCCTCGCCGCCAATGAGAACCTGTCCGACCTGGAGTTCCCGCTGCCGCTGCGGAGCTGGCGCCGCGCCGTCATGGAGGGCGGCGAGGTGGCGCTGAGCGATGACCTGCGCGACATGATGGAGGACGTCATCGGCCGGGAGGCCTGCGAGCAGGTCCGAAAGGCGCTGGAGATCTCGCGCGTCGCCGTCGTCCCGCTGGTCATGGAGGGAGAGGTCTTCGGTCTCTGCGTCTATTTCTTCTCCGGGCGGGAGCCGGACATCGAGATCCTCGAACTGGCGGCCGGCCACTGCACGCTGGCGCTCAAGGCGCTCATGGTCGGCGAAGAGACGACGCGCTTTGGCGGCATCGACCCGGTGACCTGGGCGCACAGCCGCGGCCACTTCCTGGAGGCGCTGGAGGGCGAGGTCGTGCGGGCACGCCGCTTCAACCGCGGCCTCTCCCTCGTCTTCTTCGACATCGACGACTTCGGCGAGTTCAACGCCAACTACGGCCACACGCTGGGTGATAGGCTGCTCCGCTCCGTCGCCATGACCTTGGCGAGCTCCATCGCCCTGCCGGAGATCGTGGCGCGCGTGGGCGGCGACGAGTTCGCTGTCCTGCTGCCGGAGTCGCACCGCGCCATGGCGGTGGAGCTCACGTCCAAGATCATCGAGAGGATAGGCGACCTCTCGATCTTTGACAGCAGCTCCAACGAGAGCCAGGCCGTTTCGCTCGCCGCCGCCATCGTCTCCTATCCAGAGGACGGAAGCTCGCGCGAGGAGCTGCTTACGGCAGGGGAGATCGCCCTGGAGCAGGCCAAGGCGGAGAGTCGGGCGGCGCGCGCCCCCCACAAGGAGCTGACCCCCGTACAGCAGCTTCGCCTGGCAGGCCGCCGTCACAGCGCCGCCTGATAATCCCGAACCCGCCGCCGGCCGCGCCAACGATTTTCGGAGTGCGGGCGATTTGGCCTATTCCCCGCCAACGGAAGTACGCCACAGGGGCCGATAGTCTAGGGGGGAGGGAGCGATGAGAGCGGCGGTCGCCCTAGAGCGGGACGGCTCGGCAGACGTCATCCTCGAGATTCTCGAACGCCTCTGGGAGACGAAGCGACAGAGCATCGCCCTCGTCGAGGCGTGGCGCGCCATGACAGCCGACGCCGAGATCAGGGCCGGGCTCGCCACTCACCTCGTCGACGAGCGCCGTCACTTCCGCATCCTCAGCGACGAGATTAAGCGACGCGGCGGTCGACCGCGCCCCCTCGAATATCTCCTGCGTCGGCCCTTCGCGCTGGCCCTGGCCCAGCCGAAGGACGTGTATCGCCTCTCCATCTTCTACCGCGGCATCAAGGCCTTCACGTTTCAGCGCTGCGGCCACCTCATCCCGGTTGTAGACCGGCCTCTCGCTTGTTCCCTGGAGCAGATCGCGCGCGAGGAGGAACGGCACATTCGCTGGGCGGAGATCCGCCTCGCTCGCCTGCATGACGCGCAGGAGAAGCGGCGCTGCAGCGCCCTGGTCGATCAAGTGGAGTCGGCGCTGGACACGGTCTGGTCGAAGCCCTGGCGGCGCCTGACGGCCATCGGCCTGCGCCGCGCTTCCTAGAGCCTCAGGCCGTAGCGGCGCGCGAGCCGGCTTCGTCCGGCCCGGCGGCGCCTTCGCTCGAACGAGTCGAGGCCACGCGCGTCGCCCCCTCCAGCATGCGCTTCCTCGCGACGCCGACCAGCGGACCCGCGTCGCGGGCGTCCAGGGGGTAGACGGCCCAGCCGGCGAGAACCTTCATAGGGCGGTCCCAGGGTGTGGCCTCCAGGCGGGCCCGCAGGCGCTCCGCGAACGCCTCCGCGTCCACGGCGCGGATGCGCGGCGCCAGGACGCCAATCTCGTGCGGCCCCAGCGCCGCGACGCAGTCCTGCTCGCGGATCATCGGCTCCAGGGCGCCGATCGCCTCGGCCAGCTTCCCCTCCGTCAGCGAGCTAGTCGGCCGTTCCTCCAGCCGCAGCGCGATGACGGCGAACTCGCCGCGGCGGGCTTCCGCCAGATCGCACTCATAGACGATGCGCTCGTAGAAGTACTCGCGCCGGCGCAGGTCGCCCAGGCCTTCCTGGACGGTGGCGTAGGTGTCGATCGTCTGCTGCATGCGCATGCTCGCCTCTCGCAGGTAGACGGCGCCGAAGGCGCTGACCGCGGCGGCCATGACCAGGAGGATGAGGACGGTGAGGCGCTGGTCGTAGTCCTCAACCGTCAGGCCGTACGGGAGCCAAGGGATGGCGTAGAGCAGCGTGGCGATGAAGACGGCGAAGAACGTTACCAGCATCGCCTTGCGGAAGTGACGCGCACGCTTGTAGGCGGAGATCAGCGAGGAAGAACGCATGGGGCCTCTACATAATTTCGGCTCCAGGGAGCCGCGCCCGCAGCCCCAAACGGACTAGGCCTAGTAGTCGCGCTCCAGAATGAAGGAGGTCAGCTCGTCGAAGCGCAGGCGGGCCTCTGCCGGGATGTGCGCCGTGGCCAGCGCCGCCATCGCCCGCGCTCGATAGTCCTCCGCCAGCCCCTGCGCGAAGTAGCGGCAGTTCCAGCGCTGCAGCACGGCCAGCACGGCGTCGATCTCTTCGTCCTCGATGGCTGGCAAGCTGTAGACGGCGCGCAGGAGGGCGCGGTCCGGCCCAGCCGTCTGCTCGAAAGCGTGGATGATGGGCAGCGACTTCTTCCGGCGGGCGATGTCGGCGCCGACGGGCTTGCCGGTGGCGCTGCCCTCGCCCCAGATGCCGAGGATGTCGTCGCGGATCTGGAAGGCGAGGCCGAGCTGGCGGCCGAAGGCGGCGAGGCGGTCGACCTCGGCCTCATCGGCGCCGGCGACGAGGCCGCCGAGCTTGAGGGCGGCGCTGAGCAGGGCCGCCGTCTTGCGCTCGACCATCCCCAGGTATTCGACGAGGGTGACGTCTGTGCGCTGCTCGAAGCTCAGGTCCTGGTGCTGGCCCTCGATCATCTCGCCGCAGGCGTCGTTGAGGATGCGGCGGGCGGCGAGGACGCGCGACGCCGGCAGGCCGCGCGCGGCGCTGCGGTTCAGTGTCTGGTAGGCGAGCGCCCAAAGGCCGACGCCGGCGGCGATGGCATGGTCGCGGCCGTAGACGCGCCAGAGCGCGGGCCGATGGTAGCGCGTCTCGTCCCCGTCCTCGATGTCGTCGTGGATAAGGGAGAAGTTGTGGACGAACTCGACGGCGACGGCGATGGGCAGCGCCCGATCGAGGTCGCCGCCCAGCGCCTCGCAGGCTAGGAGACATAGCGAGGGGCGCAGGCACTTGCCGCCCAGGCTTGGCAGCTCGTCGTCCACGAAGCCGAGCTGATAGCGCAGCATCTCGTCCTGGTGCGAGCCGCTCTTCGGCAGGGCGCGGCTGACCTCGACCTCGATGGCACGGCGGTAGCGGTAAAGGATCTCCGGCCCGTCCACAAGGGCATCGTACGCCGACACGTGCAGGTGTCAAATCGGCGGGGCGTGACAGGCGCGCCTTTCCGGAAGAGAACATTAGTTCTAGAATCCAGGCATCCTCAGTCCAGAATCGAGGTAGTGGTGCAGTGGTTAGAGCTCTTGACCTTGCTGGAGGCGAGCGCCGAGCTGGTGATGGCGTCTCTCAGCTGCGTCTATCTCACTCGCTACGCGCGGCAGGCGACTACGACGGCGCGACGGGTCGGCGGCGCCGCGTTGGCTCTCGTCTGCGTCGGCTTGGCGCTGGAGTCGGCGCTCTTTCTCTCGCTGGCGCCGGCGGTAGCCTCGCCGACGCGGTCGGCGGCGGTCGTCGTCGTGCGCAGCGCCCTCCTGCTGTCGACGGCGCTGCTGGGCCTGCTGCTGGTGCGCCACGCCTGGCCGCGGCGCTGAGGGATCGGTCATGACTGCCTTTGCCGTGGCCGTGGAGCGGCGCCAGTGGTCGCTCGTCTCGCTCTTTCTCCTCCTCGGCGTCGCGGAGGCTGCCGCGAAGCTGCCTCCCGAGTCGCTGACCGCGCTCATCGACCTGCTGGGCGGCGCCGAGCCGCCGCGACGAGGGAGAAGGCGTGGCGCCTAAACGCCAGGCCAAGGCGGGAAGGGAGGTCGCGCGACGCTTCTACGCCGAGGCGCTGAGCGCCGCCGAGCGTGCCGACCTGCCCGTCGCCCTGGAGATCGAGGGCCTGGACGAGGAGATCGCCGTTCTGCGCCTGCGCCTGCGCAGCGCCCTGGAGGAGCACCCGGACGAGCTGCAACTCATGTTCAAAGGCATCGACCTGCTGACGAAGGCGGTGGCCGCGCGCTACCGCCTCTCCAAGAAGTCGGAGCGCGAGCTGGCGGCGAGCATCGCCGGCGCCCTCGAGGGGCTCGCGGACCTGCTGCCGGAGGGCGAAGGCGATGAGTGAGGCGACGGACCTCGGCCGCGAGCTGGAGGCGGCGCTGGGCGGCGTCGTCAAGCGCTCGTCGCGCCGGCTCAGCGCCCAGGCCGCCTTCCGTGCCACCGTCGAGGCGCGCCTGCGCAACCTTGAGTCGGAGCTGGGCGAGGTCAAGGCGCGCCTCAACGGCCTGCTCTTCTTCATCGCCGCCACCGTCATCGCCCAGGTGGTTCTGAGGCTGTGGGCATGAGCGCGGCCGTGAAGGGACTCGCGAGCCCGCTGCGGCCCTACCAGAAGGAGGCGGCGCGCGCCGTCGTCGACAGCGTGCTGCGCCGTCGTGGCCTCTCCTTCTCCGTCGAGATCGCGCGCCAGGGCGGCAAGAACGAGCTCTCGGCCCGCATCGAGCTCTTCCTTCTCGCCACGCACTTCAACCGGGACGTGACGGCGGTGAAGGCGGCGCCGACGCTGCGGCCGCAGGCCCTCATCAGCTTCCGGCGCCTCTGGCAGCGCCTCCAGGACGCCGGCCTGGACGCCTGGGCCGCCAAGGAGGGCGGCAACGCAATTCGTCTCGGCCGGGCGCGACAGCTCTTCCTCTCGGCAGAGCCCGCCGCCAACGTCGTCGGTCACACCGCCGACCTCCTGCTCGAAGTCGACGAGGCGCAGGACGTGGAAATCGAGAAGTTCGACAAGGAGTTCCAGCCCATGGCGGCGAGCACGGGCGCGACGACCGTCTTCTACGGCACGGCCTGGGACGACGCCAACCTGCTGGAGCGGGCGAAGCAGGTGCACCTGGCCCTGGAGCGCCGCGACGGCCTCCGCCGCCATTTCGAGTACGATTGGCGGGCCGTCGCCGCCTGTAACCCGGCCTACGGCCGCTTCGTCGCGGCGGAGAAGGAGCGGCTCGGCGGCGACCACCCGCTCTTTCTCAGCCAGTACTGCCTGCGCACGCTGCCCGGCGCCGGCCGCCTCCTCGGCCCCAGCCAGCTGGCGCTCCTGCGCGGCTCTCACGCCCGTCTCGAAGCGCCGCTGGCGGGCGAGACCTACGTCGCCGGGCTGGACGTGGCCGGCGAGGCTGCCGCCGGCGACGTCGAGGCCGCGCACGACGCGACCGTGCTCACCATCGCCCGCGTCACCCTGCCAGTCGATGACGAGCCGCTGCGGGAGCCGGCCATCGAGGTCGTCCGCCACGAGGCCTGGACGGGCGTGGCGCACACGGCCCTCTACCAGACGCTCGTCGCCCAGCTGCGGGCCTGGCGCGTGCAGCGCCTCGTCGTCGACGCCACCGGCATCGGCGAGCCCGTCGCCTCGTTCCTGGCGAACGCGCTGGGGCCATCGCGTGTCGAAGCGCTGAAGCTGACGACGGAGGCGAAGTCGCGCCTGGGCTACGCGCTGCTGACCGCGGTCAACGCCGGCCGCCTCCGCCTCTACGCTCCTTCGACGAGCTCAGGACGCGGCGGCACCGGCGCCGAGTGCTGGCGCCAGCTGGAGCGCTGCCGCGCCGCCTACCGGCCCAACCGCGCCCTCGGCTTCTACGTCGACGAGCGCGACGGCCACGACGACTACGTGATCAGCCTGGCGCTGGCCGTCGCCGCGGCGGCCTCCGGCGCGCCGCGGCGGGCGCGCGGCCGCCAGCGCGGCGAAGACAGCTAGGCGACGGCTTGGAGGGGAGCGATGGTCGCAGTCAGGGAGACCCAGGCAGTCGCTACTCAGCTCGAGGTGCTGTTGCGCCCCTCGCGCCGCGACGCGCTGCCGGAGCACACGCACTACGCCGATACGGGCTGCGACCTTCACCCGAGCTGCCTCAGCTGCCCGTTGGTGCGCTGCCGCTACGACGAGCCGGGCGGCGCCCGCAAGCTCCTGAGCGAGGCGCGCGACCGGTCCATCGTCGGGCTGCAGCGCCAGGGCAGCTCGATAAACGTCATCGCGCGGCGCTTCGGCGTCTCGCGGCGCACCGTCTTCCGCGTCCTCGCGCGGGCGAGGAGTCTGCCTGCCGGAGAGGCAGGTGCCGAGGCCGCGGGTTGACGCGCGGCCTCGAGCCAAGAAGCTGCGGGCCTTTAGGCCTGCCGGCAGGTCTGAGGCGGCAGGTCTGAAGACCTGCAGCTACATCGAAACAGGAGGAAATCATGGTCACGACAGAAGCAGCCAGCAGCCGAGCGGTCGTCGAGCAGCTGATCCGCCTCGATAGCACGCGCCTGCGCGCCTACCGCGAGAACCTCGCCTTCTACCAGGGGCGGCAGTGGCCGGGCGGCCAGCGTCGCCGCGAGCGCCGCCTGGTCTTCAACTACGCGAAGGCGCTCATCGACAAGACCGTGTCCTACCTGATGAACGGCCTCAGCTTCGTCGTCGACGAGGCCGATGCCTCTGACGAGGCGAGGGAGCGGGCGCGCCGCGCCGAGCAGGCCCTGCGCGAGGTCTACGAGGCGAACAACCTCGCCCAGCTCGACTTCGACAGCGAGATCGACGTCGCCATCCTCGGCGACGGCGCCTTCAAGGTGACCTGGGACCCGCTGGAGCGCCGTGTGCGCGTCTCGGCGCCGGACGTGCAGGGCCTCTTCGCCTGGTGGGTCGGCGACGACGTCTCCCGCGTCTGGCGCGTCGCCAGCCGCTACTACCTCTCGGACGAGGAGGCGGCTCTGCTCTACGGCGGCACCGTCGCGCGGAGCGAGAGGCGCAACGGCGCGCGAAGCGTCACGCCGATCGCAGGCCGCAAGCAGCACACAGTCGTCGAGGTGTGGACGGGCGAGCAGTTCGAGCTCTGGTTCGACGGCGCCGTCATCGAGTCGAAGGCGAACCCGTATGGCTTCATCCCCTTCGTCGTCTACCCCAACCTGCGCGAGCCGAAGCAGTTCTGGGGCGTCAGCGACATCGACGCCGTCCGCGAGTCGGTGCGGGAGCTGAACCGCGCCCTCTCCCAGCTCTCGATGATCCTGGAGCTGTCCGGCAACCCGGTCGCCGTCCTCGAGAACGTGACGGAGGCGCAGGACATCGCCGTGCAGCCGGGCGCGGTCTGGGAGCTGCCGGAGCGGGCGCGCGCCTACCTGCTGGACCTGCTGCAGGGCGGCGGCGTCGGCCTGCACGTCGACTACGTCAACCTCATCTACCGCACGTTGCACGACCTGGGCGAGTCGCCGCGCACCTCCTTCGGCGACAACGGCCGCGGCCTGTCTGGCGTCGCCCTCAGCCTGGAGCTGGACCCGCTGCTCAAGAAGGTGCAGCGCAAGCGCCTGCTGCGCGAGGTCGCCCTCAAGCGCCGCAACGAGATGATCCTGCGCCTGCTGGAGCAGTACACGGGCGCCGGCTACGCGCCCTACCGCTCGCGCGTAGTCTGGGGGCCGCTGCTGCCCGTCGACCGCAGCCGGCTGGTGACGGACGAGGCGCGCCTCGTCGCCGCCGGCATCCACTCCCGCCGTCGCGCCGCGAACGAGCTCGGCGTGGAGGACCCGGAGGCGGAGCTGGAGCGCTGGCGCGAGGAACGTTCGAGGCTGGAGGAGGAGGCCGGCGATGCCTGAGCCACTGGCGTGGCGGCAGAGGGCTGCCGCGCGACTCAGGTGGCGTCCTGCGGACAGGACGTAAGGAGATCAACCGATGACAAGCGACCCGTTGGCAGCCACGATCTTGCTCCTCTTCCTCTCGACCGCCGTGGAGCGAACGGTTGAGGTGGTGCTGTCAGTGCTCGTCCCTTCGCTTCGCTCAGGGCAGGCTCTTCGAGAGCCTCAGGACGAGTGGACGGGGACCGCATTGAAGCGCGTCGTCGCTGTCGCGCTCTCGCTGGCGGCGGGCGCCGGCTTCGCCTTCGGCCTCGGCCTCGACCTCGTCAGCCCGCTGCTGGGCGACGCGGCGCTCACGGCGGCGCAGGGGCGGGCGGCGACGGCGCTGGCGCTGGCCGGAGGCGCCGCCCCGGCGCATGAGCTCATCCGCCTCGTCGAGGAGGCGAAGGAGCGGGCGAAGGCGGGGCGCTAGCGGGATGTCGTAGGCTCAGGGCGAGCGGACGCCGTCCGCGGCTCTGAGGGTCGCTCGAAGCCTCGGCTCGACGAGCTGGGTCTGGAAGGCCTTGGCGAGACGCCGAAGCGCCGGCGCGTACTCCCGCGAGCTTATACCGGAGGGCGGGCCGGTGGGCGTATCGTTCACGTCGACGACGTAGATGCGGCCGTCCTCTCGGTCGCGCAGGACATCGAGTGCGCCGCAGTCGAGGCCCATCTCGCGGCAGACCGCCAGCATCTTCGCGACCTCATCCTCCGAGAAGACCGCGCCGACCTCCCTGATCTCCGTCCTGCGCGACCCGCGGGCGAAGCGCGACGCAACCGGCCGGTACTTTAGCAGGATGAACGGCACCGAATCGACGAAAACGGGGACGCGCAGGTCGACCACCTCTTCGCCCTCGTGATTGTCTACGAGGCGCTGATAGACGAAGCCGGCCTCGGGTTCAACCGGACAGATGACGATCTCGCCGTCATGCGCCGCGTTGCGCTCAGACTTGCGTAGGCAGGGGCCGCCGTAGGAGCGAGGATCGATCGCGAGTGGATAGCCAAAGATTCGCTCAAAGGCAGCTGCCACCGTGCTCTTGGAAATGTCCAGACAGCGGTAGTTGGCCATCGGTTTCTTCGTCCGCCCGATCTCATCGAGGACAGCGTCGCGCCGCTTCCAGGTCGTGTCCTCGAAGTGGACAGCGAGAACCGCCTCGGAGGCGATGTCCTTTGTCATGCGGTAGCCGAGGAGGTGGCAGACCTTGTAGAGGATGTGACCCGGCCGCGGCAGCTCTGGGTAGAAGAGGATAGTTTCGCTACGGAAGCCGTTGGCCGCGACCGCCTTCAGGTAGCTACCCTTGCAGCTAACGGCAACCCAGAGGCGCTTGAGCCTGCGGAGAGGGCGCCGGACCGAGGCGATTCTCACTCCAGCACCTCACCGGACGCCAGCCACTTCTCGACGACGAACTCGTACCGCTCCTCCAGCCGCCCGCGCGCGACCTTCTGCAGCGGCGTCTTCGGCAGCGGCGCGTCCGACAGATCGATGCTGACGACGCGCTTGTAGGCCGCCAGCTCCTTGCCCAGCCGCTCTACCTCCGCGCCGATGAGCCGGCGAACGTCCTCCGCCGCCGGCTCCAGGCCTTGCCGCGTCGCCGCCAGCTGCGTCGCCTCGACGTTCGGGTAGATGACCGCCGTCACCTGCGTCTTGTCGCGCACCCTTCGGCCGCGCACGCACACGTCCTCGATGAGCGGGCTCTCGCGCAGCTTGTCCTCCAGCTCGTCCGGGTAGACCTTCTCGCCCGACTCGAGGACGATGATGTACTTGCTGCGGCCCGTGATGTAGATGTTGCCGTCTTTGTCGATGCGCCCCAGGTCGCCGGTGCGCAGCCAGCCGTCGAGCATCGCCGCCCGCGTCTCCTCCTCCGCGTCCCAGTAGCCGAGGAAGACGTTCTGGCCGCGGACGATGATCTCGCCCTCGCCGTTGGTGGCGACGCGGATGTCCTTCTCCGGCACGTCGATGAGGCGCACCTCGATGCCGGGCAGCGGCGGCCCGACGCTGCCGGCGTGGTCCTCGTAGTAGCTCGTGAAGAGGAAGCGAGATCGAGAGAATCGCTGCACGGCCACGGCCGTCGCCGCCTCCGTCATGCCCCAGCCCTGGATCAGCGGCAGGCCGAGGCTGAGGAAGTCGCGCGCCGTCTGGGGGTTGAGGGCGGCGCCGCCGCAGACGAGGAAGCGCAGGCGACCGCCCAGCGCCTGGTGGACCTGACGGAAGGCGAGGGGCGCCAGGTTGACGCCGGTGAGGCGCTTGACCCAGCGCAGGCGTTTCTGCCAGGCCTGCAGCGTCGCCAGGCGTCCCTCTGCCTCGGCGCGGGCGAGGAGGTTGCGGTACATCAGCTCGTACAGCGCCGGCACGCCGAAGAAGAGCGTCGGCCGGTACTCCTGCAGGCGGTCGCGGATGCGCCGCAGGTCGTTCTCGATGACGAAGTGGGCGCCGACCAGCCCCGGCAGGACGACGGCGGCGAAGAACGGCATCGCGTGGTGCAGCGGCAGGACGAGGAGCACCGAGTCCCTGTCGCTGAGGCAGAGCGTCTCGATCGCCGCGTGGCCGTTGGCGAGGAAGTTGCGGTGGCTGAGCATGACCCCCTTGGCGCCGCCCGTGGTGCCCGAGGTGTAGAGGACGACGGCGAGGTCGTCCGGCGGCGGCGCCCGCGCGGCCAGAGTCGCCCGGCTCTCCGGCGTCGCCTGCGCCGCAAGCGACGCGAACGGCAGCGGCGCTTTGCGCCCGCCGCGCCCCTTCGACAAGCTCAGGGCAGGCTTCCCCGGCGCCTGCCCAACGACGATGACCGTCTCGACCTTGCGCAGGTTGGCGGCCTTCGCCAGCACGCTCTCGGACGCGACGAGGAAGCGACAGCCGGGCCGGCTCACGTGCTCGCCGATCTCCGCCGCCTTCAGGTCGTAGTAGACGAGGACGCCGACGCCGCCGGCGGTCACGGTGGCGAGGAACGCGACGATCCAGTCGATGCTGTTCTCGGCGCAGATAGCGAGGCGGTCGCCGCGCTGCAGCCCAAGGGCAACGAGCCCTGCGGCGGCGTCCTGGACGAGGCGGTACAGCTCGCCCCAGGTGACGCTGCGCCGGGCGCCCGGCTCGATGTAGGCCGGGCGGCCGGGGAAGCGCCGCGCCGCGCCCTCGATGGCGGCGGGTAGCGTCAGGGGCTGGTCTACGTCTGCCATGCGCCTGGGCGGAGTATACAGGCGGGCACGCCCTACACTGTGTCATTCTGAGCGAAGCGAAGAATCTCCGCGCGTCGGCTGTCGCGGGCTGCGCATCCTTCGCCCTCGCCCTTCGCCGTGCTTCGGGCTCGGGCTTGTCTGCTCCGCCGAGGTTTAGGAAGGTTTCTGAGGGGACACCCCTCAGACTCCCCGTCAGGGCTGCGCCCTGCACCTGCTGCCGCCTTCACTGTATTGGGAACTCGTCCTCCCAATAGACCGGAAGCGCGAAACTGGCGAGAGGTTCACCGTTA
>DATBWN010000097.1:0-6950 GCA_036514755.1 Dehalococcoidia bacterium
GGACGAGTTCAACGCCATCCACCAGGCCGGCTTCCTCCTCCAGCTCGACTGCCCGGACCTGGCGATGAGCCGTCACAACCGCTTCGCCGACCGAAGCCTCGCGGAGTTTCGCCGCGTTGTCGCGAGGCACGTCGAGGTGGTGAACGAAGCAACGAAAGACATCCCGCCCGACCGCATCCGCCTCCACCTCTGCTGGGGCAACTACGAGGGCCCGCATCAGCTGGACGTTCCCCTGCGCGACATCATCGACATCGTCCTGACCGCGAACGCTAACGCCATCTCCTTCGAGGGCGCCAACCCGCGCCACGAGCACGAGTGGAAAATCTGGCGCGAGGTCGGGCTGCCGGACGAGAAGATTCTCGTGCCCGGCGTCATCGACTCGACGACGAACTTCATCGAGCACCCGGAGCTGGTCGCCGACCGTATCGAGCGCTACGCGTCGGTCGTCGGCCGCGAGCGCGTCATCGCGGGCACGGACTGCGGCTTCGGCACCTTCGCCAGCTACGTCCAGGTGGACCCGAAGGTCGCCTGGGCGAAGCTGGCGGCGCTGGCGGAGGGCGCCCGCATCGCCAGCAAGCGGCTGTACTAGAGACGCTACGGTCGCGCCGGCTGGGCCGGCCGGCCGGCGTAGTACTCCATCGGCCCCACCGGCACCTCGATGAGCGTCGGCTCGTCCAGCGATAGCGCCTCGCGCAGCTCCCGGCTCAGCTCTTCGGCGCCGCGAGCGCGCCGCCCGCGCAGGCCGAAGGCGTCCGCCAGCTTCATGAAGTCCGGGTTCAGGAGGTCGACGGCGATGTGGCGCCCGCCGAACCGCTCCTCCTGCAGGCGCCAGACGTTACCGAAGCGGCTGTCGTTGAAGACGATGGCGATCAGCGGCACCTTCTGCTGTACCAGCGTCGATATCTCCTGCACGTTGTAGAAGAAGCCGCCGTCGCCGCTGATCGAGACGACCCGGCGGTCCGGCCGGCCGATCTGGGCGCCGATCGCCGTCGCGAAGCCGTGGCCCAGCGTCCCCTGATAGCCGGGGCCGATGTAGGTGCGCGGCTGGTAGACCGGGAAGTGGGCGCGCGCCCAGTAGCCCACCTGCGTGCTCTCGGAGACGAAGATGGCGTCGTCCGGCATCGCCTCCCGGATCGCCATGCCCAGATCGTGCTGCGGCTGCATCGCCTTGGCCTGCGCCAGCGCCAGCGCCCGCGCGCCGTCCAGCTCGTCGCGGCGCGAAGGCCGGCGGCGGTTGTAGCGCCCGACGCGCTCCGCCAGGGCCGCGAGGCCCTTCTTGGCATCCGCCTCGATGGCGACGTCCGGCGGGTAGTTGCGCCCAAGCTCCTCGGGGTCGATGTCGAGCTGGATGACGGTCTTCTCTCCCGGCCGCCACTGCGGGTTGGCACCGACCGTGAAGCGCGTGCCGACGGCGAAAACGACGTCGGCGGCCGGCACGACATGGCGCGTCGCCGCGTCGCTGAGGGCGAGGTGGTGGCGGTCGGAGAGGGCGCCGCGACCGTTGGTGCCGGTCATGATCACCGGCGCTTCCAGCGCCTCCGCCAGCTCGCGCAGCTCGTCCCAGGCCTCGGCGCGGATGACGCCGCCGCCGGCGAAGATCAGAGGGCTCGTCGCACGGCCCAGCGCCTGCGCCGCCTTGTCGATGAGGTCGGGGTCGCCGGCCGGCCGATCGAGCAGCGCCGCCTCGAAGAGCTGCACCTCGTCGACGGCGGCCAGCACGTCCGGCGGCACTTCGATCTCGACGGGCCGCGGCCGGCCCGTGTGCAGCTGGCGGAACGCCTCGTGCACGAGGCCCGGCACCTCGGCCGGCGACATCGCCCGGCCCTGCCACTTCGTCACGGAGGCGATGGCGCGCGTCTGGTCTTTCACCTCGTGCAGGATGCCGCGCCCGAGGCCGATGAGGCGCGACTCGATCTGGCCGGTGACGCAGAGCACGGGCACGGAGCAGGCGTAGGCCGTGGCGAGCGCCGCCCCCGTGTTCAGGAGCCCCGGCCCCGGCACGACGAGGCAAGTGCCGACGCGCCCCGTGACGCGGGCGTAGCCGTCCGCCATATAGGCGGTGCCCTGCTCGTGGCGGGCGTGGATGACACGGATGTGGTCGCGCTCGTCGTAGAGGGCGTCGAAGACGTAGTCGAGCTGGACGCCGGGCAGGCCGAAGATCGTGTCGACGCCCTCCAGCTTCAGCTGCTGGACGAGGGCCTGGCCGCCGGTCATCTGAGCCATCGCCAGGATTATGACTTGCCCAGCAGACTCAGTCGAGCCGACCTCTCCCCTGCTGCCGCTTCCCCCTCTCCGTTTACGGAGAGGGGGACTGAGGGGGTGAGGTCGTGCGGCGCCTCAACCGCCAACGTTGCTGAGGCGCGAGATCATGCTCCGCTCACACCAAAGGCCGCGTCTCGCGCTGTATCGCCTCGGTTGCTCACGCCCGGCCTCTCAGCTACCATTCGTCCCGATTCCCGCCTGCGAGCCCCGCGCCGCCTCAGAAGGGGAGCCAGCATGTCTGCCTCACGCGAAGAGCTCATCGGACTCGTCGACCGCTACCTGGACGCCCTCGCCGCCCACGACCCGTCGCGCCTGCCGCTGGCGGGCAGCGTCAAGTTCACGGAGAACTGCCAGACGCTGGCGCTGGGCAAGGGGCTGTGGGCGACCTGCAGCGGCCGCGGCCGCTATCGCCACTACGTCGCCGAGCCGGCTGCCGGCCAGGTCGGCTTCTTCGGCACGATTGAGGAGAACGGCGCGCCCGCCATGCTCGCCCTGCGCCTGAAAGCAGAAGGCCCTTCGACAGGCTCAGGGCGAGCGGTCATCAGCGAGGTCGAGACGCTGGTGGCGCGGCAGGGCAACCCGCTCTTCGCGCCCGAGAACCTGACGGAGCCGCTGCCCCTCTTCGGCGAGATCGTCCCGCCCACGGAGCGCTCCTCCCGCGAGGAGCTGGTGCGCATCACGGACCTCTACTTCGACGCCATCGAGCGCAACGACGGCAGCATCATCCCCGTGACCAAGGAGTGCATCCGCCTGGAGAACGGGGTTCACACGGCGAACAACCCGCAGAGCCCGAGGCCAACGGGCCGGATGAGCGTCGCCGACGCGATCAGCACCGGCATCTACACCTACATCCCGGAGATCCGCGACCGCCGCTACCCGGTCGTAGACGTGGAGCGGGGGCTGTGCTGGGGCATCGTCTTCTTCGAGCACCCGGGCAACGTGCGCTCCATCGAGCTGCGGGGCATCGGCCGCGTCGAGATGGCGCCGTTCACGCAGCGGCCGAGCAGCGCCATGATCGCCGAGCTGTTCAAGATCAGGGCCGGCCAGATTCAGATCATCGAGGCCGTCCTGGAGTTCCTGCCCTACGGCATCAGGTCCGGCTGGGACTAATCGCGGCGGAGGCGCGGCCAACTGGGCACGACCTGGACCGTCACGTCGCCCTTCGTCTCTGTCTTCACCGTCGTGCGGCCGCGGTGCGAGGTGATGTGCACGTCCACTCGCGCTTCGCCGACGCGGATGCCGCGGAGGCGCAGGTGGCGCAGCCAGTAGGGCAGCCGGGGCCGCACGAGGTAAAGGCGCCGGTTCGTCGCGTCTGGCACCATGCCCAGCATCGATGTCAGCAGGTGCAGCCAGGCGCCGGCCGTCCAGGCTTGCGGCCGGCAGGCGACCGTGTAAGGCACAGGCGGGCGGAACTCGGAGCGCGGGTGGCCGCCGAACAGCTCCGGCAGGCGGTAGGAGGGGAAGGCGCGCGCCGCGTCGAAGAGGGCGGAGGCAACCTCGTTCAGCTCGTCGACGAAGCCGTAACGCTTCAGGCCGGCGGCGATGACGCCGTTGTCGTGTGGCCATATGGTGCCGACGTGGTAGCCGAGCGGGTAGTAGCTGTCGCAGTCGCTGGAGAGCGTGCGAATGCCCCAGCCCGTGAACATGTCGTTGCGGAAGAGGGCGTCGCGCACGCGGGCGGCGCGCGCCGGGCTGAGGATGCCGCTCCACAGCACCTGCCCAGCGTTGGACGACATGACCGTCGAGGGCCGATTGCTCCCGTCCAGCGCCATCGCCGGGTAGCCGCGTTCCGCGAGCCAGAACGCCCGGTTGAAGCGTTGCCGCAGCCGCTGCGCCGCGCGCTCCAGCTCATCCGAACGCTGCATCTCGCCGCACGCCTGGAAGAGGCGCGCCAGCTGCAGATAGGCTGCGTAGACGTAGCCCTGCACCTCCGCCATGGCGATGGGTCCCTCGCAAAGGCTGCCGTCCGCATGCATGATCGCCTCGCCGGAGTCCTTCCAGCTCTGGTTGCGCAGCCCGGCCGGCGAGTCCGTCCGGTACTCGATGAGGCCGTCGTGGTCCGGGTCGCCGTAGTCGCGCAGCCAGCGCAGCGCCGCGTCCAGGGCCGGCATCAGCGAGACGAGGAAGTCGCGGTCGGCCGTCCAGTGGAAGTACTCGGCCGCGAGGAGCAAGAAGAGGGGCGTCGAGTCGACGCTGCCGTAGTAGCGCTGGTAGGGCAGCTCGCCCGCCACCGACAGCTCGTCCTCCCGCACCTCGTGCAGGATCTTGCCCGGCTCCTCGCTGCGCGCCGGGTCGACGAACTGGCCCTGGTGGCGCGCCAGCACCGCCAGGCAGTTGCGCGCGATCTCCGGCTGGAAGGGCAGCGCCTGCAGGCTTGTGATGATGGAGTCGCGCCCGAAGAGCGTCGCGAACCAGGGCGTCCCCGCCGCCACGTAGCTCTGCCCCGTCCGGTCCTTCGTCCAGAGCATGCGCAGGTCCGTTACGGAGCGCGAGACCACCTGGTTGAACACCTCGTTGTCCGTCTCGATGTCGACGAAGGCCTCGCGCCAGCCGGCGTACTCGCGGTGCAGCTGGCGCAGCGCGTCGACTCTCGTCGGCGCCCGCCCGTCCAGGAGCACGCGCAGGCTCAGCTCCATCGTCTGGCGCGGCTCGAGGTGCAGATGGAAGGAGGCGCTGCCGGCCGTCAGTACCTCCGGCCTCTGGTCGAACGTGATCAGCGTCCGCCGCCAGAGGCCGTCCACGCCCAGGTAGGCGAAGGCGAGCGTCCTCTCCCCCACCTCCGGGTGGGAGTGGCTGCCCACCATACCCCGCCGGTGGCCGCGCACCTCGAAGATGTCGGCGAAGTCCGCGTCGAAGACGTAGCTGGGGTGGAGCGTCACCGGAAAGGTGTTGAAGTTCGTGATGCGCAGCCGCTCCTCCAGCGCGTGGTTGAGCACGCGCTGGCGCTGCAGCTCCACGGTGCAGCGACCGACCACCCTGCCTTCCTGCACCATGCGATGGTTGCCCAGCACCTGCTCCTGGCTGAAACCGGAGTCGGCCGTGGAGAGGAGGACGATGGGGTGGGCGCCGTCCAGCAGCAGCTCGTAGCAGGAGAGGTGGCGCGCATCGTGCGAATACAGGCCCAGCCCGCGCCGGTTCCCGGCCGGGACGTTGCCCGCCGCGTCCGTGAGCAGGAACTGGTTCTGCTCCCGCGTCACCAGCGCGTCGCTGATGTCCTCGACGACGCCGAAGACGTCCGGGATGTGCTCCCACGGACGCTCCTGGGGCTCTAACGGCTGATGCTTACGCGACGCAGGGGCCAGTCTCGGGTACCTCGCACGATCAGCTAAGGGCCTCAGCCCCTCGCCTGGCATCCATTCTAAGGCGCGAGGCTCCTACGTCTACTTATCGTCCCGTCTTTTCAGTCGAACAGGAGGATGCTCCGCGCCACTTCGCCGTTCGCCAGGGCGTCGTAGGCGGTGTTGATCTCGTCCAGGCGGTAGGTGCGGCTGATCATCGGGTCGATCTTGATCTTGCCGTTGAGGTAGAGGTCGACCATCTTCGGCAGGTCGACCCAGGGCCGCGCCGAGCCGTACCAGGAGCCCATGATCACGCGCTCGCTGCGCGGCAGCGAGAGGGCGTTGATGCTCACGTAGTCGTCCTCCGGCGCCATGCCGACGACCGTCGTCACGCCGCCCAGGCAGGTCGACTCGTACGCCTGCAGGATCGTCTTCGAGTTGCCGATGGCCTCGAAGGCGTAGTCGGCGCCGCCGTCGGTCATCGCCTGTATGCGCGCCACTACGTCGCCCTGCGAGGCGTCGACGACGTGGGTCGCGCCGAACTCGCGCGCGAAGGCAAGCTTGTTCTCCAGCACGTCCACGGCGATGACCTTGTCGGCGCCCGCCAGCGCCGCCCCCTGGATCACGTTCAAACCGACGCCGCCGCAGCCGATGACGACGACGCTGCTTCCCGGCTGCACCTTCGCCGTGTTGATGGCGGCGCCGACGCCCGTCATCACGGAGCAGCCGACGAGGCAGGCCTTGTCCAGCGGCATGTCCTTGCGCACCGGGATGGCGCCGGACTGGGGCACGACGGCGTACTCGGCGAAGGAGGCGACGCGGGCGAAGTGGTTGATGTCGCGGCCGTCCTTGTGCAGCCTTACCGTGCCGTCGAACATGCCCCAGCGCGGCGAGTCGGCGCCGTTGCAGAGCACCGGCCGGCCGCTGACGCAGTAGCGACACCAGCCGCAGTTGGGCCGGAAGCTGAGGATGACGTTGTCGCCGGGCTTGCTCAGGCCGACGCCCGGCCCGACGGCCTCGACGACGCCGGCCGCCTCGTGGCCGAGGACCATGGGCAGCGGCGGGTGCCACTCGCCCTTCATTACGTGGTAGTCGGAGTGGCAGACGCCGGCCGAGGCGATGCGCACCAGCACCTCGCCCTCCTTCGGCGCGTCCAGGTCCACCGTTTCGACGACGAGGGGCGCGTGCGGCTCGTAGCAGACCGCGGCTTTGATCTTCACCCCGTCACCTTCCTGAATCTGCTGCCCGATTATATGTCGGCCGCTTCCCAACGGCGCGGCTAGATCGTACGCTTTCACGAGAGAATTGCTGGCAGGTCATTCTGACCAGCCCGTCGCCCTCATACGTTCGTGGTGAGCCTGTCGAACCACGGTTCCTAGTCGAGCGGACCGTCCTTCGACAAGCTCAGGA
>DATBWN010000098.1:0-8545 GCA_036514755.1 Dehalococcoidia bacterium
GGCAGCTCGCCGATCGCCTTGATGTTGTACGGCCCCTGCCCTACGTCCGACTCCAGCACCACGGTCGTCAGCGGCGGGATGTCCCGGATCGTCGGCAGCTTGTAGTCGCCCAGCGACAGCGAGGTCACGCGCCCCTCCTCGACGGTCATCTCCTCCATCAGCGCGTAGCCCACGCCCATGATGACGCCGCCGTTGATCTGCCCTTGATGGCCGATGGGGTTGATGACGCGGCCGACGTCGTGCGCCGTCGTCAGGCCCAGCAGCTTCACCTCGCCCGTCTCCGGGTCGACCTCAACCTCCGCGACCTGGGCGGCGAAGGAGGTGATGTGCGGCGCCTCGAACATGCCGGCGAAGTACTGGGCGCGGCCCGTGACGTTCTCGCCCGTCCGCGAGAGCAAATCCCGCCAGCGCAGCCGCTCCTCGATGTCGCGACGCCAGATTTCGTCGCCGCGCAGGTTCAGCTGCTCTTCCGGCCAGCCCAAGCGCTCCGCCGCGAAATGAAGCATCTCCTTCCTGGCCGCCAGCGCCGCGTCGTGCGCCGCGCCCGTGTTGAGCCGCGTCGCCCAGCTGCCGGCGACGCCGGAGTCGTTGGCGACGGCGTCCGTGTTCCACACCTCGATCTCGATGCGCTCCATTGGCAGCTGCAGCTCCTCCGCCACCACCTGGCGCAGCAGCGTGTAGACGCCCGTGCCCTGGTCGTAGATCGGCGTGCCGACGACGACGCGGCCGTCCGGACGCAGCGTCACGGCGGCCGACCCTTCGCCGCCGCCCGCCGGCCGCTCGCCGACGGCGACGCCGCGGCCCACGTTGGGCGCCTTCGGCCGGTCGTAGCCCGCCGCCGTCAGGGCGGCCTGCAGCGTCTCCTTAGCCCGCACCTCCTCGAAGCGCGTGCCGAAGGCCGTTTCGTCCCCCTCCTCCACCAGGTTGCGCCGGCGGAACTCGACCGGGTCCATGCGCAGCTCGCGCGCCAGCTCGTCGATGTGCGACTCCAGCGCGAAGATGCCCTGCGCCTCGCCCGGGCCGCGCATGTAGCCGCCCGGGATCGTGTTCGTGTAAACGTGGGCGGAGCTGATGAGCGTGTTCGGCACCCGATACGGGCCCGCGGCCTGGTCCGGCCCGAAGATCGCCGCGAAGGGCTTGAAGGCCGCGTAAGCGCCGCAGTCGACGATGAACTCGACCTCGTGCGCCGTCATCGTGCCGTCGCGCTTCAAGCCCGACTTAAGGCGGACCACCGTCGCGTGTCTCGGGTTGCCGGCGAGCAGCTCCTCCAGGTACTCGTTCACCATGAGCACCGGCCGGCCCGTCGCCTTCGCCAGGTGGTAGCAGATGGGCAGACAGGCGGCCATGCCCTTGCCGCCGAAGTCGCCGCCGATGTAGGCGTGGTTGACGAGGATGTCCTCCGACGTGAGCCCGACGGCGAGCGCCAACGCGTTGCGCGTAGCGTGCGGCGTCTTCGTGCCGGCCCAGACCTGGACGCGGCCGGCGCTGTCGATCTCCACCAGGCAGGTCTGCGGCTCCAGGTAGCCCTGGTGCTGGCGCTGTGTCCGGTAGACGTGCTCGACGACGAGGTCCGCGTCGGCGAACGCCTTCTCGATGTCGCCGCGGGCGCGAGAGCTGCGCGTGTACGCGTTCGAGGGCGCCGCCAGGGCGCGGACGCCCATCATGAACCCCATCGGGCCGCCCGGCGGCGGGCCGGAGATGACGCCGTCATAGCTGTTGAAGTCCGGGTGGAGGATCGGCGCCGAGGGCTGCATCGCCTCCAGCGGGTCGAAGACGGCCGGCAGCTCCTCGTACTCGACCTCGATGAGCTCCAGCGCCTGCTGCGCCGTATCTTCGTCGACAGCCGCCACGGCCGCCACCCGCTCGCCGACGAAACGAACGCGGTCGTGCGCCAGCACCGGCAGGTCCCGCACCGTCGTGCCGTAGAGCTGGCCGGCCACGTCGGCGCCGGTGAGCACGGCGTGCACGCCGGGGACGGCCCTCGCGGCGGCGACATCGATGCGCTTGATGCGAGCGTGGGCGTAGGGGCTGTGCAGCGTCTTGCCCCAGAGCGTCCCCGGCTTCGCCACGTCCGCCGTGTAGCGCGCCCGGCCCGTGACCTTCTCGGCGCCCTCCACGCGCGGCGTCGGCTTGCCAATCACCTGATAGGCGACCATAGCCTCTCCTCCCTCACTCGCCACGCATCGTACCGGCGCCGCCGCTGACAGACAACCGCCGGCTGCTCTCTTCGCCCCAGTTCCTTGTTCCCCGCTGCCTCTTGCTGGTAGGATTTGGGCGCCCCGCCCTAAGACGCGCGTTAGGAAGGACTGCCCGATGGCCGCCAGCGACCCGATTCCCATCCGCCTCACGATCAACGGAAAGCAGCACCAGGCCAGCGTGCCGCCTCGGCGCACGCTTGTCGACTTCCTCCGCTACGACCTCGGCCTGACCGGGACGAAGGAGGCCTGCAGCGTCGGCGTCTGCGGCGCCTGCACCGTCCTCCTCAACGGGCGCATCGCCGCCTCCTGCATCACCCTCGCCGTGCAGGCGGACGGCGCCGAGATCGTGACCATCGAAGGCATCGGCAGCGAAGACAACCTCCACCCCGTGCAGCAAGCCTTCATCGACCATGGCGGCTTCCAGTGCGGCATCTGCACGCCGGGCCAGATCGTCGCCGCCAAGGCCCTGCTGGACGAGAACCCCAAGCCCAGCGAGGACGAGATCAAGGAGTGGCTGATGGGCAACCTCTGCCGCTGCACCGGCTACTACCAGATCATCGAGTCCGTCAAGGCCGCCTCCGGCCAGGCGGTCTGAGATGCGCGACTTCTACTTCCACTCCCCGACCAGCCTGCAGGAGGTCTTCTCCCTCCTCGAAGAGCACGGCGAGAACGCCCGGCCGATGGCCGGCGGCACCGCCCTCGTCGTCCTCATGAAGCAGTCCCTCGTCGAGGCGGAGCACTTCGTCAGCCTCGCCCGCGTCCCCGGCCTCGCCGGCATCCGCGCAGAGGCGGACGGCCTGCACATCGGCGCCCTCGCTAACCACCGCGACGTCGAGACCTCGCCCGTCGTCAAGCAGGGCTGGCCCCTCCTCGCCGAGGTCTACCGCAACGTCGCCACTGTGCGCATCCGCAACGTCGCCACTGTCGGCGGCGGCCTCGCCCACGCCGACCCGGCCCAGGACCCGCCGCCCGGCTTCATCGTCCTCGACGCCCGCGTCAAGCTCGTCTCCCGCAGCGGCGAGCGCGTCATCCCCATCACCGAGCTCTTCACCGACTACTACGAGACCTCCATCCGCCCCGGCGAGCTGCTGACAGAGGTCATCGTCCCGCCCGTGCCGGCCGGCGCCCGCTCCGTCTACCTCAAGTTCCTGCCGCGCACGGCGGACGACTACGCCACGGTGTCCGTCGCCGCCTTGGCCGAGACGGAGGACGGCACCTGCCGCCGCCTCAAGGTCGCCCTCGGCGCCGCCGGGCCGACGCCCGTGCACGCCACCGCCGTCGAGCAGGCCCTCAACGGCCAGCGCATCAGCCCCGAGGCCGTTCGCCTGGCCGCCGAGGCCGTCGCCGCCCAGGTCGACCCCCTGGACGACTTCCGCGGCTCCTCCGAGTACAAGCGCGACATGGCCGTCGTCTTCACCCGTCGCGCCGTCGAGCGCGTCCTCGGCCTCGCATGAGCGCTGTCTTTGCGAGCCAGTCGCGGCAGCGACGACGCGGCAATCTCGCCTCGCTTGAGGCGCTCCTTGTGCCCCATCGACAGCCAGACATCCCCTCTTGGCTGATCCTACGCACGCAGTGCGGCCTCGCCGGACTAAGAGTCGAATTGCCAAGGGACGCGTCATGAAGTTCGAGCACCGGGTCACCGTCGCCGCCTCCAAGGCGAAGGTGCAAGCGTTCCTGGACGACTTCAACCGCGCCGCCAGGTGCGTCCCCGGCCTCCAGGAGGTCAAAGAGGTCGAGCCCAACGTCTACGACGGTAGCGTCCGCGTGCGCATCGGCCCCCTCGGCCTCACCGTCGGCGGCCGCGCCAAGCTCGACCGCTCCGACCCGGAGGCCTGGCGCGTCCAGGGCGAGGGCCGCGACCGCCGCGTCGGCGCCAGCGTCATCGCCAACGTCGAGGCCCGCTTCGTCGAACTCGCCGCCGACAGCACCGAGCTCGCCCTCCTCGCCGACGTCCAGTTCACCGGCCGCCTGGCGGAGCTCGGCCAGCCGCTGATCAAACGCAAGGCCGACTCCTTCGTCCAGGAGTTCGCCGAGAACCTCCGCAAGGCCATCTCCGCCGCCTAGGTAACCTTGTCATTCTGAGCGCAGCGAAGAATCTGGCCCCGGCTGGCGAGGACGCGTTCCACATCAGGTCCGGCAAAGGTCCGATGCACTTAGGCACCTTGAGGATGAGTGATGAGAGACCAGGTCATCGAGCATCTGAGAACAACGATGCAATCTCAAGCGGAGTTGGCTGAGTCACTACCCGACGACGCGTTCAGCAAGAAGCTCAACCATCGTTCCAACACCATCGGCAGTCAGTATTGGTGCGTTGTGGGCGCCCGCGAGAGCTACGGCAGGGCGCTAAAGCAAGGGCAATGGTCTGGCTTCGCCTGCTCAATGACGGGACAAGATACGCTCGACAGGCAAAGGGTCGTCCTGTCCTTGAACCGGGCAGCGCAGGCAATCGAGGAGACGCTGGACGGCCTCGAATGGACCGCGGACAGAGACAACATCTTGCTCAACCTGCTTGAGCACGAGACGCAGCACCAGGGCCAGCTTATTCGCTACGTATACGCACTGGGTTACACCTTTCCGAAGTCCTGGGCAGACCGCTGGGCCCTTAGCGAGTAGCCCCATGGCTGCCACACGCGACCTCGCCGAGTTCGCCATCAGCACCCGCTACGCGGAGGGCTTGCCGCCCAGCCATCGCGCGCGCCCTCCTGGACAGCCTCTGGCGCCTGGACGAGGCCGCCGGCGTAGCGGCGCTCTTGCGCTAGCGGCCGGCCGCCTTGCGAAAGCGTGGCAACCCGGCACTAAGGCCCTGGTTATGCAACGTAGAGGTTGACCCGCGCCCAGCCCGGGGGTTGAATCCTGGGGTGCCACGTCCCGTCAGGATCCTCCTGCTGTCGGTCGTTTGCCTGGCGGCTGCGGGCGCCGCCGTGGTCGCGCGCGAAGGCCTCGCCTCCAAGCCGGCAGGGAGGACGAACGTCCTGCCCTTCCTCGCGGCGCCGGCGCCTCCGGCCGAGCCCGGTACGCTGGCAGACTGGGCAGGCCTGCCGCCGCCGACCGCGCCGCAGGAGCTTCAGCCGGCGCCCGAACCGGAAGCGCCGCCGGCCGCGCCCGTCGACCCGCCGCCCGAACCCGCCTCCGAGCCAGCCCCAGCCACCGACGCCGACCCCGAGCCGCCTGCGGCGCCGCCACCCGCCGACCCCGCGCCCGACCCGCCGCCCGCCGCGCCCGCTGCGCAGGCGGTCGCGCCAGCGCCCACGGCCGCGCCCCCGCCTCGGTCCGCGCCGTCAGCCGACGCCGACCTCTCCTCGATGGAATCCACGCTCTTCGAGCTGCACAACAAGGAGCGCGCGGGCGCCGGCGTGGGGCCGCTCGCCCTGGACGCGACGCTCTGCGCCGTTGCCCGTGCCCGCGCGCAGGACATGGCGGCGAAGGGCTACTTCGCCCACACCTCGCCCAGCGGCGAAACGGCTTTCGACCTGATGGCGCAGGCAGGCTATCGCTTCCGGATGGCGGCGGAGAACATCGCTCGCAACGACTACCCGGCCGGCCAGGCGGCGAGCGTCGCCATGTCGAGCTTCATGGCCAGCTCCGGCCACCGCGCCAACATCCTCAACTCCGGCTACCGACGCGGCTGCGTCGGCTACGCCGGCGCCGGCCGTGTGCACTACTTCGCCGTCGTCTTCTCCGACTGACCAGTCTGCGGGATGAAGCTCGCAGCTTCGCTTCGAGCTTCCTAGCTGCAGGATTCATCCTGCAGGCTATCTAGCCTCCGGCCGCGCGGCCGAAGGGCTTGTAGGCGTTCGCCTTCCTGTCGTGCTCCCGCCAGGCCGCCTCCGAGAGCAGCTGCACGCCCGCGGCGACGAGCGAGCTGCCGCCAAGAACGACCGGTATCGGCGCCTCTCGCGCCGCCTGCGTGAACTCGCGCAGCCAGGCGTCGGCGATGCCCTCCGGCGCGAGCGCGTCCGAGAGGAAGCGGTCGGCCCGCGACGGCTCCAGGCCAAGGTGGGCGAAGAGCGGCCGCGTGTCGATGAACGCAGCCTGGGCCATCGCCGCCAGTTCTTCGAAGAAGCGCCGCGGCCCCACGGCCTGCAGATGATACGCCAGCAGCGACCGCGCCTCGCCGCTGGCGTCGCGCCCCGCCGCCTGTAGCCCCCGCTCCTCCGAGTAGACCCGCGTCCGGCACGCCGTCTCCACCGTCAGGTAGTCGAAGACCTGCGCCGGCACTCGACCGGCGACCAGCACCTCCACGTCTCGGTCCGTGAAGAGGCCCGCCGCCGCCGCCAAGCGCGATGTATCGACGCCCGCCGCGTCGATGTAGCGCTGCAGGTTGGCGCCGGCGCCGCCCGCGTAGGCGAGCACCGCCAGGTCGCCCGGCGTGTCCAGGTCGAACTGGTTCGCCATCGTTCGCGGCAGCGGCCGGTTCTCCAGGCCCGCCTCCTCGGCCAGGAGGCGCGGCAGGATGCGATCGTTGTCCGGCAGCGCCAGCTCGCGTACCACGCTGCCCGGCACGAAGCCGACGAGGTCGGCCGAGAAGTAGTTGTTGGACACGACGGCGCGCCCCGCGCCCCTCAAGGCCGCGGCGACGCTCGCCAGCTCGTCGCCTTTGACCAGGGGCAGGCCACAGCCGACGTACACCGGGCGCTCCAGCCCGTGCTTCAAGACGACCTCGCTCAGGCGCCGCCCGAAGTGGAAGCGCTCGCCCGCTCGATCGACCTCCACCTTGACGCCGGCCGGCAGCCGACCCTCGAAGGCGCGGGCAGACGCCTCGTCCAGCACGAGGACGGCGTCGGCGAAGGCGCCCGTCGCAAGCGCCTCGGCCAGCGTGTCCAGGGCGCAGGCGCGCAGCGCCGCTGCGAAGGCGTCCTCGACGGCGCTGCCGCCCATGCCGCCGCAGAAGAGGACGAGGACCGGCTCGGAGAGCATCAGTCCTCCCGCGCCAGCGTCAACGCCAGGGCCTCGGCGGCGCCCGCGGCGATCAGCGCCCGCGCGCAGGCGTCCAGCGTCGCGCCCGTGGTGGCGACGTCGTCGATCAAGAGCACGCGCCGGCCGGCGACGCCGGCCGCGTCTGCGACCTCGAAGGCGCCCTCGACGTTGCGGCGGCGCTCCTCGGCGCTCGCGCTGCGCGACTGCGGCCCCGGAAAGCGCCGCCTGCGCAGCGCCTCGACTGCCGGCAGCCCCAGGCCCTTCGCCAGCTCGCGGGCGAGGAGCAGCGCCTGGTTGTAGCCGCGCTGCCGGCGCCTGCGCCCCGTCAGCGGCACCGGCACGACTACGTCGGCGGCGAGCCCGTGCGCCGCGAAGCACTCGGCCAGCGAGCGCGCCAGCAGCGGCGCCAGGCTGCTCTGGCCGCCGAACTTGTAGGCGTGCAGGAGACGCCGCGTCTCGCCCTCGTAGCGGAAGGCGGAGCGCAGGCGTGTGAGAGCCACCCGGTGCTCGGCGCAGGCGCGACACGCCTCGTAGGAGCCGAGCGGCAGCCAGCAGACGTCGCAGCGGCGGCCGTCCGCCCGCGGCAGCAACGCCAGGCAGGCGTCGCAGAGCAGCGCGCCGTCGCGGCCGCAGAGGGCGCAGCGCGGCGGGTAGAGGATGTCGAGCGCCGCCCGGCCGATGGCGCTAAGGCTGAGGTTCGCCATGGTTCGCGCCGAGTATAGCAACCCGCCCGCCGCGTGGCGGCGCCGGCACTCGCGGCGCTTTCCCTGGTGCTAGAATCGACTCGTGAAGGTATCCCTGCGACTGTTCGCCGGCCTGCACGACCTCATCGGCGAGCGCGACATCGTCCTCGACCTGCAGGAAGGCGCCACCGTGAGCGACCTCAAGACGCGCCTCGCCGCCGACTACCCCGTCGTCGGCCCCTTCCTCAAGACGCTCGTCTTCGCCATCGATGACGAGTACGTCCCCTTCGACGAGCGGCTGCACGACGGTGCCCACGTCGACCTCATCCCGCCCGTCAGCGGCGGCCAGGACGGCCTCTTCCTCCTAACGCGAGACCCCCTGGACGCCCAGCGCCTCGCCGACCTTGTGCGCCACGATGAGGACGGCGCCGTTGCGCTGTTCTACGGCGTCGCGCGCAACCACAGCGAGGGACGCGCCGTCGAACGGCTGGAGTACGAAGCGCACGAGTCCATGGCCCTGCGCAAGATGCGCGAGGTGGCCGACGAGACCAAGCGCCGCTTCCCTCAGATCACCGAAGTCGGCGTCTGGCACCGCATCGGCATGCTCAAGATCGGCGAGACGAGCCTGCTCGTCGCCGTCGCCTCGCCCCACCGCAAAGAGGCGTTCGAGGCCTGTCACTGGGCCGTCGACCGCGTCAAGCAAGTCGTGCCGATCTGGAAGCAGGAGCACTGGGCCGGCGGCGCCGC
>DATBWN010000099.1:0-9716 GCA_036514755.1 Dehalococcoidia bacterium
TAGCGCGCCATCTCCTTCTCCACCGCCTCCAGGATCGCGTACCACTTCGCCTGGCCCAGGCTCTCGCTCAGAGCGCGCGACTTCGCCCGCATGTGGCGGGCGCGCGGGTCCTCGACGCGGTAGACGCGGTGGCCGAAGCCCATGATCCGGCTATCGCGCTGGCGCTGGTGCTCGCGCACGTACGCCGGCGCCCGCTCCGGCTCGCCGATCTCCAGCGCCATCCTCATGACCGACTCGGCGGCGCCGCCGTGCAGCGGCCCCTTCAGCGTGCCGATGGCCGTGACGATGTCGGAGTGGAGGTCGCTCAGCGTCGAGGCGGTGACCCGGGCGGCGAAAGACGAGGCGTTGGCGCCGTGCTCGGCGTGGAGGATGAAGTCGAGGTTCATCGCGTCCACGGCCTCGGCGGCCGGTTCGCCTCCCTGGAGCATGTAGAGGAAGCAGGCGGCGTGGCCCAGGTCGTCGCGCGCCGTTAGCGGCTCCAGGCCGCGGCGGATGCGGTCGTGGGCGGCGACGATGGCCGGCACCTGCGCCGTCAGCCGCTCCGACTTGCGCAGCACCGCCTCCGTCGACTCGTCGCTCGCGTCCGGGTCGAAGGCGGCGAGAGCGGAGACGGCGGTGCGCAGCACGTCCATGGGATGGCTGCGGGACGTGAGGCGGATGACCTCGACGGCCTCGGGCGGGAGGACGCGGGCACGCTTCAGGCGCGCCTCGAAGGCGGCGAACTCGTCCCGCCGCGGCAGCGAGCCGTGCAGCAGGAGGTAGGCCACCTCCTCGAAGCTGGCGCGGGCGGCGAGGTCGTGGATCGAGTAGCCGCGGTAGAGGAGAACGCCCGCCTCGCCGTCGATGAAGCTCGACCGCGTCTCGTCCAGGACGACGTTGCGCAGCCCCTTCGAGAGGGCCTCTGGCATCTTGCACCCTTCACTTCGATACGGGCGAGTCAGACCCGCCGGACGGAGCGAGAAGATATTACACGATAGGGGACGCCCGCCGGAGGAGGCTCACTCTTCCTCGACGAGCTCGATGCCGGCAGAGCCGGCTTCCGCCTCCGGCCCAAGGAGCTGGAAGACGAAGGCCGCCGCCAGCGCGCCGCCGATGGGCCCCAGCCAGTAGACCCAGTGGTCGCTCCAGGCGCCGCTGAGCAGGGCCGGCCCGAAGGAGCGCGCCGGGTTCATCGAGGCGCCGGCGATGGGCCCGGCGAAGGTCGCGCCCAGCGCCACGTACATGCCGACCGAGAGCGCCGCCAGGCGCGGCTCGATGCGGCCGTCCGTCGCTACGGCGAAGATCACGAGGGCGAGGAAGAAGGTGAGGATCGCCTCCAGCACCAGCGCCTGCAGGGCCGTGTCCGAGGGCAGCGTCGCGCCGAGGTTCGCCACGTCGTCGAACAAGGCGAGGTGGACGGCGCTGGCCGCCGCGGCGCCCGCCAGTTGACCGCCGAGATACGTGGGCAGGCTCGACCAGGGCAACAGCCCGCGGCCGGCGAAGGCGAGGCTCACGGCCGGGTTGATGTGGGCGCCGGAAACGCGACCGCAGACGACGATGGCCGCCATCACGGCCAGCCCGAAGCTGAAGCCGACGCCCACCGGCGTCACGCCGCCCTCGGAGACGCTGTCGATGACGACGGCGCCGGGGCCGGCGAAGACGAGGAGGAAGGTGCCGAGAAACTCGGCGAGGGCGACGCGGAAGACGCTTCGGTCCACTTAGGGCTGGGTCGCGAGCGGAGAGGCTTGCATCGCCTCGATCATAGCGCCGACGGGCCTGCGGGCAATCGGCACCGCCCGGCCGCGCGCCTTGCGGCCCGCCGACCTTAACGATCCCTTAACCGAGCCGGCGCCGACCGCGCGGCTTCTGACCAGCTAGACGCTCCGTAGCCGGCGCGCTACCCTCAGCGACATGCCGAGCTTCAGCAAGACGGCGCCCTGATGGCGGAGGCAGCCCTGCCGGCGACGCCGGCGGCCGCGGCGCCGGGACGCACCCGCTTCGCGGCGACGATCGTGCTCGGCCACGCCCTGAAGCACCTCTACATCTCCAGCCTCTCGACACAGCTGCTGCCGGAGATCAAGTCCAGCCTGTCGCTGAGCGCGACTCAGCTCGGCACGCTCGCGTCCGTTCAGCAGTTCTCCGGCTGGTTCTCGACGATGGCGTCCGGCTACCTCGGCGACCGCTTCACGAACAAGACGGCCGTCCTCCTGGGCCTCTCGCTGGGAATGACCGGCGCGGCCTACTTCGTCCTCGGCGTCGCCGAGTCCTACGGCGTGCTTCTCGCGACGATGCTCTTCGTCGGGCTGGGGCCGTCCATCTACCACCCGCCGGCGCTGGGCGCCCTCTCGCGCCGCTTCGCCGACCGGCGCGCCTTGATGATCTCGCTGCACGGCGCCGGCGGCAGCCTCGGCGAGGTCGCGGGCCCGCTGTTCGCCGCCGGCCTCCTGGCGCTGCTCTTCTGGCGCGACATCCTGCAACTGAGCCTCCTGCCGGCGCTGCTGGGCGCCCTCGTCATGTGGACACTGCTCCGCAACGAGCGCGGCCGGGACGGCGAGGGCGCCGCCTCTTTCAAGGCATACGCCGGCGCCTTCCTCAACGTGCTGGGAAACCGAACGCTGCTCATCGTCTGCCTCGTTACCGGGCTGCGCTCCGTCGGCCAGACAACGACGTCGACCTTCCTGCCGGTCTACCTCAAGGAGGACCTCGGCTACTCGGCAGGCCTGGTCGGCCTCTACCTGGCGCTGGCGCAGGTCGTCGGTATCGGCTCGCAGCCGCTCATGGGCCACCTCGCCGACCGCTTCGGCCACAAGCGCGTGCTCTTGCCGGCCCTGATAGGATTCTCGCTCCTGCTACTGGCGATCCCCTTGGCGGACGGGAAGGCGCAGCTGGCGATCGTCATCCTCGCCCTGGGCGCCTTCCTCTTCTCCCTGCACGCGATCTTGCTCTCCGCCGCGGCGGAGCTGGTGGGCGAGAACATGCAGGCGACGGTTGTGTCTCTGATCTACGCGTCGAGCTTCATTGGCTCGCTGGCGCCGACGTTTGCCGGCATCCTCGCGGACGCCGAGGGCCTGAAGGCCACGTTCGTCCTCGCCGGCGTCATGGTGGCGCTGGCGGCGGCCGTCCTCAGCCTGACGAAGCTGCCGCGCCGGGCACCGCGGCCCGGCTAGCCCTCTTTCGCCCTCTCGGCGGCCTCTATCGCGGCCTTCGCCTCCTCCCTGGTCGCCTCCTGAGCGATGAGGCGCGCGGCGATTCCCTCTCTGAGGCCGAGAGCCTCAGCAGGCGTGAACTCCTGGTGACAAGCGTCGCACAGGTAGCGCGTCGCCTTCGACTCGACGCCCATGTCCTGGACGCTGTCCCAGCGCGCGACGAGCGTGACGTGCGGGCAAGGCGGCGCCTCGACGAGCGCCGTCTTCCTCCCCTTAGCACCGCCGCCGAACAGCTTGCCGAGAAGACCCATGGCACACCTCCCGTTTTCCGAGGGCTGGCTCTTTCAAGCGGGGTCAGAGTAAGTCTGCTTCGTGGAGGCCATTATACGACCGCCGTCCAGGGCCAGTTGTCAGGAGCCGCCGGCGGCGACGACTTTGTCGCTCGGCTTGTAGCTGCCCAGCTTCGAGAGGTCGCGCCACTGCTTGCGGCCCTCCATCAGCAGGTCGCGCCCTTCGCAGTCGTCCATGACCACGGCCGGGAAGTCCTCGACCTCCACGCGTTTGAGCGACTCGGTGCCCAGGTCCTCGTAGGCGATAACGTCGATCTTCTTGACGAAGTGGGCGAGCATGGCGCCGGCGCCGCCGACGGCCATGAAGTAGACGGCGTGGTACTTTTTCAGCGCCTCCTGCACCTCCGGGCCGCGGTTGCCCTTGCCCATGCAGGCCTTCAGCCCCTCCGCCAGCAGGCGCGGCGTGAAGGGGTCCATGCGCATCGACGTGGTCGGCCCGAAGGCGCCGGCGACGCGCCCCGGCCGCGGCGGCGTCGGGCCGACGTAGTAGAGCAGCTGGCCCTTGAGGTCGATGGGCAACTCCTCGCCGGCGTCCAGCGTCTGGACCATGCGGCCGTGGGCAGCGTCGCGCGCCGTATAGATGACGCCGCTGATGCGGACGTGGTCGCCGATCTTCAGCTGCGAGACATCCGCGTCTGTGATCGGGATCGTCACGCGCACCTCAAGGTCATTCAGTCGTTCGACAGCCATCTCATGTACTCCTCATGATTCTGTCATTGCGAGCCCGTCGAAGACGGCGAAGCAATCTTTGGTGTTTCTCGAACTGCTGGCGGGCCGAGGCGATGTCAAAGGTTGCTTCGGTCACGCTGCTCCCTCGCAAAGACATCTAGAGGAACCTCTTTCGGCCAACTCAGCGCTCCTCAACTTCGACGTTGATAACGACGTTCTCCTGCGAGCTGCGCGCGACGATCATCGCCACGGCCTCGTCGGCGCTGGTGTTAATCTCCTGGTGCACCAGGTACAGCGGCACGAAGACGAAGTCGCCCGTCTGCGCCTCGACGACTCGCTCCAGGCGGTCGCCGTAGCGGAAGCGGGCGCGGCCGCTGATCACGTAGATCACGCTCTCGAGCGCGCCGTGGTGGTGCGGGCCGGAGCGCACGCCTTTGTCGACGGTCACGTGCCCGACCCAGATGCCCTCGGCACCGACGGTCTTGGCGCCGGCGCCCTCGGCGCGGAACATGCCCGGCGTCTGCGCCGTAGACGCATCGCGCTCATGCGGCCGGATGACGCGTACCTCGCTCATGCCCGTCTCCCTGTCATTGCGAGCCAGTCGTCCCACCGCGAAGGCCGGACTTTAGTCCGGCTCCACCTGCTGCCAGGCTGAAGCCTGGCCTTCGGACAACTCCCACGTACCGGCTATCACAGCACCGCCTCCTTCAGCCGGGCACTGTGGCACTGGATGTTGATCCCCACCGGCAGCGCCGTGATGTGCGTCGGGTAGGTGAGGACGTTCACCGCCAGCGCCGTGACGACGCCTCCGACAGCCTGGGCGCCAACGCCGAGGGCGTTCACCTTCGTCAGCATCTCCTCTTCCAGCGCGGCGATCTCCGGGTCGTCGCTGCGCGTGCCGACGCCGCGCGTCACCGCCTTCTTAGCCAGCTCCATCGCCTTCTCCGCCGTGCCGCCGATGCCGACGCCGACGATCAACGGCGGGCAGGGGTTGCCGCCCGACTCCTCCACCGTCCGCAGCATGAACTCGATGACGGTGTCCTTGCCGGCACGCGGCAGGAAGTTCGCGAAGCGGCTCATGTTCTCGCAGCCGCCGCCCTTGGGCAGCACCTTCAGCCGCAGCTGGTCGCCCGCGACGACGTCGTAGTGGATGACGGCCGGCGTGTTGTTGCCCGTGTTGCCGCGCGACGTCAGCGGGTGCTCGACGATGGAGGCGCGCAGGAAACCGGACGTGTAGCCCTGGCCGACGCCGGCGTGGATCGCCTCCTCCAGCGAGCCACCGACGACGTGCACCTCCTGCCCCAGCTCGACGAAGACGACGGTGGTGCCGGTGTCCTGGCAGAGCGGGATCATCTCCCGCTCGGCGATGTCGAAGTTCTCGATGAGCTCGACGAGGACCTGCTTCGCCAGCGGCGCTCGCTCCCGCGTCTCGGCGTCGCGCAGGCCCTGGCGCACGTCCTCCGGCAGGACATGCGTCGCCTCAATGCAGAGCTGGGCGACCTTCTCGCGGATCGTGTCGACGTGTATCTCTCTCATGGCGGCACCTCGGCGGCTGCGCATCGCTCTCGCGCTGCTCCGCCCTTGATAGAGGGGCTCTGAAGGGGGACACCCCCTTAGACCCCCGGCCGAGGCGCTGCGCCCTCGGCACTCCCGCTTGGCCTCACGGTACCTGCGGGTAACCTCATGCCCTTCAGACTCCCCGTCAGGGGCTGCGCCCCTGTACCTCGCATACCATTGTCGCCCCGAGCGCAGCGAGAGGTCTAGCCGACCAGCAGACGGAACGTCAACGTGCTTCGCTAGATTCCTCGCGGAGTTCATCCTGAGCGAAGCCGAAGGGCTCGGAATGACACGACGCCTACAGCAGCGCAATGAGGTCCCGCGTTGCCTTCGCCGCTGCTTCGATCTTCGCTGCCTCGTCCGCGCTCACCGGCGTCTCGTAGACCGCCTCGACGCCGCCGGCGCCCAGGCGGGCGATGACGCCGCAGAAGGTATCGTGCACGCCGTGCTCGCCCTGCAGATACACCGCGCAAGGGATGAGCCGCTTCTCGTCCAGGAGGATGGCCTCGACCATCGTGATCGTCGCGACGGCGGGCGCGAAGTAGGCGGAGCCGGTCTTGTAGAGGGCCACGACCTCGGCGCCGCCGTTCATCGTCCGCTTGACGATGGCGTCGACGGTCTCGGCTGGCAGCAGGCTGGTCAGCGGTATGCCGCCGACGCGGGCCTGGCTAACGATGGGCACCATCGTCGCGTCCGTGTGGCCGCCGAGGACGAAGGCGTGCACGTCGCGCTGCGAGACGCCAAGCTCGCGGGCGATGAAGGTGCGAAAGCGCTCGCTGTCCAGCATGCCGCCCTGGCCGATGACGCGCTCGCGCGGGAAGCCGGACTCTCGCAGCGCCACGTGACACATCGCGTCCATGGGGTTGGCGAAGACGATGAGCACGGCGTCCGGCGAGTAGCGGGCGACGCTGCGCGCCTTCTCGCCGACGATGGCGGCGTTGCCCTTGAGCAGGTCTTCGCGCGTCATGCCGGGCGTGCGCGCGGCGCCGGCAGTGATGACGACCACGTCCGAGCCGGCGGTCTCCTCCCAGCCGTCCGTCGCCGTGATCTGCGTCTCGAAGCCGGCGAAGGCGGCGCCTTGCGTGATGTCGAGGGCCTTGCCGTGGTGCTGGCCGAACTCAGGCACGTCCTGGATGACGATGTCGCAGATGTTCTTGTCGGCCAGGCGCTGGGCCATCATGCCGCCCGTCATCCCACCGCCGACGATCGTTACCTTCTTTCGCGAGCTCATCTTTCTTCTCCCCAGCGTCTGTAGCTGCAGGGCTTCAGCCCTGCCCGTCCCGCTTCTTCGCTCCGCATCCTGCGGCCCGCCGCTGCGCGCCGGGCCTCGTCTGCTCCGCCCTTGATAAGAGGGGTTTGAAGGGGGACAACCCCCCTTAACCCCCCGGCAGGGCCGCGCCCTGCACCTGCCCTGTCTCAGGTCGATGCTGCGGGTTTCAACCCGCGGTTCCTGCTCCCTCCTCGTCACCGCGCCTTGGCGCCCTGCGCCGCGTGCTTACCCGGCGTCCAGCCGCCGTCTTTCAGCTGCGCCGCGCCGACGCCGAGCGGGATGGGCTCAAGGTCCGTCGCCATCGTGTCGTTCCAGCGGTTGAGGAAACCGAAGTAGGCGATAACCGAGACGATCTCAACGATGTCGTCGTCGGTGTAGAAGCGGCGCAACGCCTCGAAGTGCTCAGGCTCCGCCAGGTTGGGCACGGACGCCGCAGCCGCGGCGAAGCTGAGCGTCACGCGCTCCTTCTCGGAGAAAACGGGGTCGACCTCGAAGTTCCACAGGCGCTCGATCTTCTCCTCCTCCACCTTGCCCGCCGGCCGGTTGGCGTTGGAGGCCGTGTGCGCCATGCAGTAGCGGCAGCCGGCGGCGGCGCTGGCGACATGCGCGACCATGTTCTTGAGCGAGAGCGGAACGTTCTCGGTCGGCGCGTAGACGGCGCGCCCCAGCGCCGAGAACGCCTTCAGGAGGTCCGGCTTGCGGGCCATGGTGAGGACGCTGTTGGGCAAGAACCCCATGCGCTCCTCCAGCGGCCGGAACGCTTCTTCGAACTCGCGAACGGTCTCCCGAGGCAGCGGTTCTACGTGTGCCATATCCGTCCTCCTCCGTCCTGCTCCGCATCCTGCGGCCCGCCGCCGCGCGCCGGGCCTTGGCTGCTCCGCCTGTCTAAGAGGCGTTTGAAGGGGGACACCCCCTTAGACCCCCGGCAGGGCTGCGCCCTGCACCTGCCTCGTCTCAGGTCGATGCCGCAGGTTTCAACCTGCGGTGTCTGAACTACGCCCCCTTGACTCCCGGCAGGGCTTCGCCCTTGCACGCCCGTTACTACTTCGCCTTCGCCGCTACGTAGGCCCGCCAGCGCTCCTCCAGGCGGGGGTCAGACAGCGTCTCCATGACGTAGTCGGCGTAGGCGCTGCCCGTGGCGCCGGTGGCGCGGCCGGTCATCACCAGGCGCCGCTCGTACTGGCCGCAGATGTCCAGCGCCATGTCGAGCTTCTTCGCCTGCGCCAGGAAGCCCACGTGGTCGAGCATCATCTTGCCGGCGACGATCATGCTCGTCGGGTCCGCGTACTGGGCGCGGCCCTCGGCGACCATGCGCGGCGCGCTGCCATGGATCGCCTCGAACATCGCGTTCTGCTTGCCGATGTTGGCGCTGCCGGCCGTGCCGACGCCGCCCTGAAACTCGGCCGCCTCGTCCGTGAGGATGTCGCCGTAGAGGTTGGGCAGCGCGAAGACCTTGAAGTCGGTGCGGCGCTTGGGGTCGATGAGCTTCGCCGAGACGATGTCGACGAACCAGTCGTCCCACCGCACGGCCGGGTAGTCCTTCGCCACGGCGCGGGCGACGTCCAGGAACATGCCGTCCGTCAGCTTGATGATGTTCGACTTGGTCACGACGGTGAGGCGGAGGCCCGTCTTGCGCGCGTAGTCGAAGGCGAGGCGGAGGAGGCGCTCGCTGCCCTGCAGCGTCACGGCCGTGAAGTCGAAGCCCAGGTCGTCCGTGACGCGGACGCCGCGGCTGCCGAGGATGTAGGCGCCCTCCGTGTTCTCGCGGAAGAACATCCAGCTGATGCCCTGCTCCGGCACGCGCACCGGCCGCACGTTGGCGAAGAGGTCAAGCTCGCGGCGCATCGCGACGTTGGCGCTCTCGATGTTCGGCCACTGGTCGCCGCGCTGCGGCGTCGTCGTCGGGCCCTTGAGGACGGCGTGGCACTTGCGCAGCTCCGCCAGGACGCCGTCCGGGATCGCCTTGCGCTGGGCGGCGCGGTTCTCGATGGTCAGCCCCTCGATGAACCGGAAGACGAGCTTACCGCTCTTCACCTCCGGTGCCAGCAGGTGCTCCAGCACGCGCACCGCCTCGCCGGTGATTAAGGGGCCGATGCCGTCTCCGCCGCAGACGCCGACGATGATCGGCTGGAGGCTGGCGTAGTCGAGCCAGCCCGGCTCGTTCTTGAGCCTCTCGACGCGGGCAAGCTGCTCTTCGAGGAGCCCGGCGAAGTGCTCCTTCGCTCTCTCGACGGCGGCCTTATCGACCACGGGTTGCTCCAGCCTTCCCTACATCTCGACGAGGTCGTCGCGCCTCCTGAGGATACTACTTTCGGAGCTTACACTCGTCGGCGCCCCGCGTTGCCAGCTGTCTTTGCGAGCGCCTCGAAGAGGCGCGTGGCAATCTTTGACGCCACGTATCGATCCGCACGGGACGTCAAAAGTTGCCGCGGCTCGCTTCGCGAGCCTCGCAATGACATCAAGGGGTCGCCTTACGCCTCTCTCGGGTCGGGGTGGTCCAGGATGCTCTGCGTCTGCCGCTCGCGATAGCGCTTCAGCGCCTCGGCGACCGCCGGGTACTTCAGCGCCAGGATCGCCGCCGCCAGAAGAGCGGCGTTGACGGCGCCGGCGCGGCCGATGGAGAGGGTGCCGACCGGAATCCCGCCCGGCATCTGCACCATGGAGAGCAGCGAGTCGAGGCCGCTGAGCGAGGAGGATGCGATGGGCACGCCGAGCACCGGCAGCTGCGTCTGGCCGGCGATGACG
>DATBWN010000100.1:0-4143 GCA_036514755.1 Dehalococcoidia bacterium
GAGGTGCACCACTTCGCCGTGCTTATCGGCTACGGCGCCGGCGCCATCAACCCCTACCTGGCGCTGGAGACGCTGGCGGACATGTGCGGCCGCGGCACGATGCTCAAGCCCATCGAGTACGAGAAGGCGGAGAAGAACTACATCAAGGCCGTACACAAGGGTGTGCTCAAGGTCATGTCCAAGATGGGTATCTCCACGCTGCAGAGCTACCGCGGGGCCCAGATCTTCGAGGCGATGGGCCTTAACCAAGAGTTCATCGACCGCTACTTCACCTGGACGCCGTCGCGCATCGGCGGCGTCGGCATCGACGAGATCGAGGCGGAGGCGCGCGACCGCCACGCCTTCGCCTACCCGAAGCGCGAGGTCGCCGCCAACCTGGAGCTGAAGGCGGGCGGCCAGTACCAATGGCGCCGCGACGGCGAGTACCACATGTACAACCCGGACACCATCGCCCTGCTGCAGTACGCGACGCGCAGCGGCAGCTTCGAGACGTTCCAGCAGTTCACGGACCTCATCGACCGCGAGAGCAAGCGCCTCTGCACGATCCGCGGCCTGCTTGAGTTCAGGCCCGGCAACTCGATCCCCATCGAGGAGGTGGAGCCGGCGAGCGAGATCGTCAAGCGCTTCGCCACCGGCGCCATGTCGCTGGGCTCGATCAGCCGGGAGGCGCACGAGACGCTGGCCATCGCCATGAACCGCGTCGGCGCGCGCAGCAACACGGGCGAGGGCGGCGAGGACTACCACCGCTACACGCGGGACGCCAACGGCGACTCGCGCAACAGCGCCATGAAGCAGGTGGCGTCCGGTCGCTTCGGCGTGACGATCAACTACCTCGCCCACGCGACCGACCTGCAGATCAAGATGGCCCAGGGCTCCAAGCCGGGCGAGGGCGGCCAGCTGCCCGGCCACAAGGTGGACGAGTACATCGGCTGGGTGCGGCATACGATGCCCGGCGTCGAGCTCATCTCGCCGCCGCCGCACCACGACATCTATTCCATCGAGGACCTGGCGCAGCTCATCCACGACCTGAAGAACGCCAACCCGGGCGCGCGCATCCACGTCAAGCTCGTCTCCGAGTTCGGCGTCGGCACCATCGCCGCCGGCGTCTCCAAGGGTCACGGCGACGTCGTCCTGATCAGCGGCGACGGCGGCGGCACCGGCGCCTCGCCGGAGTCGTCGATCAAGAACGCGGGGCTGCCCTGGGAGCTGGGCGTCGCCGAGACGCAGCAGGTGCTGGTGATGAACGACCTGCGCGGTCGCATCGTCGTTCAGACGGATGGCCAGCTGAAGACGGGGCGGGACGTCGCCATCGCGTGTCTACTGGGCGCCGAGGAGTTCGGCTTCTCGCAGGCGCCGCTGGTCGTCATGGGCTGCATCATGCTGCGCAAGTGCCACCTCAACACCTGCTCCGTCGGCATCGCCACGCAGGACCCGGATATGCGCGAGCGCTTCGCCGGCCAGCCGGAGCACGTGATCAACTACTTCTTCTTCGTCGCCGAGCAGCTGCGCCAGATCATGGCCCAGCTCGGCCTTCGCACCGTCAACGAGATGGTGGGCCGCGCCGACATGCTGGACATGCGCAAGGCCATCGCGCACTGGAAGGCGAAGGGCCTCGACTTCTCGTCCATCCTGCACCGGCCCAACGTTCCGGCCGGCGTCGCCACCTACCACTGCGAGGCGCAGGACCACGGCATCGAGCGGGCGCTGGACCACCGCCTCATCGAGCAGAGCTGGCCGGCGATCGAGCGGCAGGAGCCGGTGCGCATCGACGTCGCCATCCGTAACTCGAACCGCGCCGTCGGCGCCATGCTTAGCTGCGAGGTGGCGAAGCGCTACGGCGAAGAAGGTCTGCCGGACGGCAGCCTCCAGGTGAGCTTCCACGGCTCCGCCGGCCAGAGCTTCGCCGCCTTCCTCGCCAAGGGAGTGACCTTCAGCGTCGAGGGCGACGCTAACGACTACTTCTGCAAGGGCCTCTCCGGCGGCACCGTCATCATCCGCCCGCCGCGGGTGGCGACCTTCGCGCCGGAGGAGAACATCCTCGTCGGGAACGTCGTCCTCTACGGCGCGACCTCCGGCAAGGCCTATATCCGCGGCGTCGCCGGCGAGCGCTTTGCCGTGCGCAACTCCGGCGCCGAGGCGGTGGTCGAGGGCGTGGGCGACCACGGCTGCGAGTACATGACGGGCGGCCGCGTCGTCGTCCTCGGGCCGACGGGGCGCAACTTCGCGGCCGGCATGAGCGGCGGCGAGGCTTACGTCCTGGACGAGGGTGGCGTTTTCGCCAGCCTCTGCAACCAGGACATGGTCGACCTCGAAGCCGTGGCGGCGGAGGAGGACAAGGCGAACCTGCGCCGCGTGCTGGAGGAGCACTTCGATAGCACGGGCAGCGCCAACGCCTACCGCGTCCTCAAGGACTGGGACGCCATGCTGCCGCGTTTCGTCAAAGTCATGCCCCGCGACTACAAGCGCGTCCTCGCCGAGCGCAAGCGCCGCCAGGAGGCGGAAGCGCTCGGGGCCGTGGCCGGCTAGCTCTCCTGATGTTGGCGAGTCTAGAACTGGAGCGAGGTGCAGGAGCGCAGCGTCCTGCCGGGGGGCATGGGGGGTGTCCCCCTATCTCCCTCTCTACTCCAAGCGCGGAGCAGACCGGAGGGATGCGCAGCGCTCTTCAGGCCTCGTTCCAGGCGATTCTCCGGGAAGGATCCTAGGCGTCCTTGGGCGAGCCAACCGGGTTCAAGGACAGGCCGCGCCAGCCGCCGCCGAGGCGGTCCACCCAGGAGCGCGTCCGCAACTACGAGGAGTTCTACCTCGAGTGGCGGGAGGAAGACGCCCGCGCCCAGGGCGCCCGCTGCATGGACTGCGGCATCCCCTTCTGCCACAAGGGCTGCCCCCTGGGCAACCTCATCCCGGACTGGAACGACCTCGTCTACAAGGGGCAGTGGCAGCGCGCCCTGGCCGCCCTCCACGCCACGAACAACTTCCCGGAGTTCACCGGCCGCATCTGCCCGGCACCCTGCGAGGCGTCCTGCACGCTCTCCATCAACCAGGACCCCGTCACCATCGAGTACATCGAGAAGGCCATCGCCGACCGGGGCTGGAAAGAGGGCTGGATCAAGCCGCAGCCGCCGAAGACGCGCACCGGCAAGAAGGTCGCCGTCATTGGCTCCGGGCCGTCGGGCCTGGCGGCCGCGCAGCAGCTTAACCGCGCCGGGCACACGGTCACCGTCTTCGAGCGCGACAGCTACATCGGCGGGCTGCTGCGTCTCGGTATACCCGACTTCAAGCTCGAGAAGCGCCTCGTCGAGCAGCGCGTGCAGCAGATGCGCGACGAGGGCGTCGAGTTCCGCACCGGGGTCTACGTCGGCCGCAACTACTCTGTCGAGGAGCTGCGCGCCGCCTTCGACGCCATCCTCCTCTGCATCGGCTCCACGATCCCGCGCAACCTGGACGTGCCCGGCCGCGACCTCCAGGGCGTCTACTTCGCCATGCAGTACCTGACGCAGCAGAACAAGGTCCTCGCCGGCGAGCAGTTTTCGCCTGAGGAGCGCATCACCGCCGAGGGCAAGCGCGTCGTCATCCTGGGCGGCGGCGACACCGGCGCCGACTGCCTCGCCACGGCCCACCGCCAGGGCGCCGAGATCGTGCGCCAGCTCGACATCATCCCGGAGCCGCCGCCCGCTCGCCGGCCGAACAACCCTTGGCCGCAGTGGCCGAACGTCCTGCGCACGTCTTACGCCCTGGACGAGGGCGGCGTCCTCGGCTGGAGCGTCGGCACGAAGGCCTTCCTGGGCAGCAACGGCTACCTGGAGAAGCTGTGCTGCGTCCAGCTGGACTGGCGCCCGGACGAGAACGGGCGCATGCAGATGTACGATGTCCCCGGCAGCGAGTTCGAGGTCGACGCGGACCTGGTCCTGCTCGCCCTGGGCTTCCTCCATCCGGAGCGCGGCGGCCTCGTCGAGGGCCTGGGCCTCGAGCTTGACCCGCGCGGCAACGTCAAGACGGACGCCAACAAGATGAGCAGCGTGCCGGGCATCTTCGCCGCCGGCGACGCCGCCCGCGGCCAGTCGCTGGTCGTCTGGGCCCTGGCGGAGGGCCGCGAGGCGGCGCGCTGCGTCGACCTGCACCTGATGGGCGAGACGCAGCTGCCGC
>DATBWN010000101.1:0-2135 GCA_036514755.1 Dehalococcoidia bacterium
TGAGGGCGACATGACCCGGCTTCTAATCAACGGCATCCACCTCAACGTCGAAGACAGCGGCGGCGAAGGCCCTGCCCTGATGCTCCTGCACGGCTTCACCGGCGACGCCACGACCTGGGAGCCCTTCCTCGACGCCTGGTCTCAGTTCAAGACGATCCGCGTCGACATCATCGGCCACGGCAAGTCAGACTCGCCGCCCGACCCGGCGCGCTACACAATGGAGCACGCCGTCGTGGACCTGACGGCGCTCCTCGACCAGCTCGGCGTGGAGCAGACGGTCCTCCTCGGATACTCGATGGGCGGCCGCCTGGCTCTGCACCTCGCCCTCGCCGCGCCGGAGCGCATCTCTGCCCTCTTCCTCGAGAGCGCCTCGCCCGGCATCGAAGACCCGCAGGAGCGCGAGGCGCGGCGCGCCTCAGACGCCGCCCTCGCCGCCTCGATCGAGCGCGACGGCATCGAGGCCTTCGTCGACCGCTGGCAGGCGCAGCCGCTCTTCGCGTCGCAGTCGTCTCTACCTCGCGACGTGAGGGAGCGTCAGCGAGCGCAGCGCCTGGCCCAGAACCCGCTCGGCCTCGCCAACTCCTTGCGGGGAATGGGCGCGGGGTCGCAGGCGTACCTCCTGCCTCGCCTCGCGTCCCTGAAGGTGCCCGCGCTCTTCGTCGCCGGCGCCCTGGACGCGCGCTACGTTGCCGAGGCCCAGCGCATGGCCGGGGCGGTTCCTGGCTCGGCCTGCGAGGTTATCCCAGACGCCGGCCACGCCGCCCACCTCGAGCAGCCGGAGGCGTTCGCGGCAACGGTGGGCCGGTTCCTGAGGACGACGCCTGTAGGGGTCGCTGGCCAGCGACCCCTACAACGCCACCATCATGAAGAGGTGACATCATGACCATCGCCTGGCAGCAGTCCGGTTCCTACGAGGACGTCATCTACGAGACGGCGGAGGGCATCGCCAAGGTCACCATCAACCGCCCCCGCGTCCGCAACGCCTTCCGTCCCCAGACGGTCAGCGAGCTTCAGGACGCCTTTCGCCGCGCCCACGACGATGACGAGGTCGGCGTCGTCATTCTCACGGGCGCCGGCGACAAGGCCTTCTGCTCCGGCGGCGACCAGGGCGTGCGCGGCCACGGCGGCTACGTCGGCGCCGACGGCGTGCCCCGCCTCAACGTCCTGGAGCTGCAGCGCCAGATCCGCCTCCTGCCGAAGCCCGTCATCGCCATGGTCGCCGGCTACGCCATCGGCGGCGGCCACGTCCTCCACCTCGTCTGCGACCTCACCATCGCCGCCGACAACGCCGTCTTCGGCCAAACGGGGCCCAAGGTCGGCAGCTTCGACGCCGGCTACGGCGCCACCCTCCTCGCCCGCATCGTCGGGCACAAGAAGGCGCGCGAGATCTGGTACCTCTGCCGCCAGTACTCGGCGCAGGAGGCGCTGGCCATGGGCCTCGTCAACGCCGTCGTGCCCCTGGAAAGGCTGGAGGAGGAGACTGTCACCTGGTGCCGCGAGATCCTGGCGATGAGCCCGACGGCACTGCGCTTCCTCAAGGCCGCCTTCAACGCCGATACGGACGGCCTCGCCGGCATCCAGCAGCTCGCCGGCGACGCCACCCTGCTCTACTACCTGACGGAGGAGGCGAAGGAGGGCCGCGACGCCTTCCTGGAGAAGCGCAAGCCGGACTTCAGCAAGTTCCCCAGGTTCCCGTGATGGGGTTGACTGTCACCCTGAGCGCAGCGAAGGGTCTGGGCACGGTTAGAGGCGCAGCGTCCGCGCCAGGGGCCAGATTCTTCGCGGAGCCTGTCCTGAGCGAAGCGGAAGGGCCAGAATGACGGCTCTTCCTTGTCCGCTCGTCCTGAGGCTCTCGAAGGATGAGCGGCAACCGTCATGAAGATCGCCTCCCTTCGCTGGACGACGTACCGACTGCCTTTCAGGGCGCCCTACGTCACCGCCCGCGGCGCCGTCACGTATCGCGAAGGCCTCATCATCGAGCTGACCGCCGAGGACGGCCTCGCCGGCCTGGGCGAGGCGGCACCGGTACCTGAGGCGGACGTCAGCGGCGACGCGCTCTCGCGGACCCTCGCCACGCTCGCGCCGCGACTACTCCGCCGCCAGCCGAACGATTTCGACGTGAAGGCGCTCCTTGA
>DATBWN010000102.1:0-3365 GCA_036514755.1 Dehalococcoidia bacterium
CTTCGTCTGGGCGCTGGTGCTGACGCTGCTGGCCTCTGCCAGCCTCTCGACGGTGCAGCCGCACGCGCCGGGCGTCTTCCTCTTCAACGCGGCGTCCGGCATCACCGCCGACGTCCTGGAGCTGGCGCAGTAGGCGTCGCGTGCGCTCTCCGCTGCCTTGCGAGCGGCAGATTCGATTTGCTACGCTGCCAGGGGCGTGGGGCTGTAGCTCAATTGGGAGAGCGTTTGACTGGCAGTCAAAAGGTAGGGGGTTCGAATCCCCCCAGCTCCACCAAGAATCGAATCTAGAAGCGCCCTTGCCGAGGGCGCTTCGTCTTGTTCCAGCTCCTACCGTCTACTCCAGGCGCTTGCGCAGCGCCTCCTTAAGCTCTGATAGCTCCGGGAAGCGCCCCGTCGTCTGCTTGGAGTAGACGAGGTCGTCGTTGACCCTAAGCTCGAAGGCGCCACGCTCGCCCGGGATGAGCGTGAAGCCCTCCGTCCACTCAGCGAACGTCGCCAGAAGCTCCTGCGCCGTCCACGCGGCGCGTGCGGTGTAGTTTCAAGGCACGCAGTAGGTCAGCGATACCTTCAGCTTCTTCGTGCTCGTCGCCATGCCTGCCTCCCTCCTCGACTCATTTTCGCCGAAACGTCCCTCGCTTCGCTAGCTGAGCCTTCAACTCCTCGACGTGACGCCTCACGCCGCCCAGCTGGTGCTCCTTCGTCGCGGCCCTTCCCACCGGCGCTTAGTCAGGTTAGAGTCTAGCGCGCAGCCCCGACTCAGACTGGGGATGAGAAGGAGCGACATGAGCAGCGAGAGCAAGGTACTGACCAGCCACGCGGGGAGCCTGCCCCGGCCCGAAGGCCTCATCGAGATGAACCGGGCGCGGAGCGAAGCGCGCGCCGCCGGCCGGCCCTTCGACGACGCAGCGCTGGCGGCGCGCCTGCGCTCCGCCGTGGCCGACGTCGTGCGCAAGCAGGCGGAGATCGGCATCGACATCCCCGGCGATGGCGAGCTCGGCAAGGCGACGACCGAGGCCGTCGACTACGGCGCCTGGTGGTTCTACTCCTTCCAGCGCGTCAGCGGCCTCGGCCTCCCGACGAGCATGGACGACGTGCGCCAGAACCCGCCGCGGTCCGGCAACATCGTCCTCGGCACCTTCCCCAACCGCAGAGACCGCGAGCTCTTCGCCGAGGCGTACGAGGACCCGGCGTCAGGCGTCTCTGCGCGGCGTCGTACGTTCGGCGTGCCGGTTTGCCAGGCGCCCCTGAAGTACACCGGCCAGGCCGCCCTCCGGGCCGACATCGACAACCTCAAGGCCGCCCTCGCGGCCGCCGGCGCCGACCAGGGCTTCATGACCTCCATCGCCCCCGCCAGCGCCTCGCGCGTCGGCAACGTCTACTACGAGAGCGAGGAGGAGTTCATCTACGCCTGGGCGGACGCCTTGCGCGAGGAGTACAAGGCCATCGTCGACGCCGGACTCATCCTCCAGCTCGACGACCCCTGCATCGCCGAGAACTGGGACCAGATCAACCCGGCGCCGACGGTCGAGGAGTACCGCAAGTTCACCATGGTGCGCGTCGAGGCGCTGAACCACGCCCTGAAGGGCCTGCCGGAGGAGCGGCTGCGCTTCCATCTCTGCTGGGGCAGCTGGCATGGCCCCCACGTCACCGACCTGCCGATGCGCGACATCGTCGACGTCATGCTGGCGATCAACGTCGGCAGCTACTCCTTCGAGGCGGGCAACGTCCGCCACGAGCACGAGTGGAAGGTCTGGCAGGACGTGAAGCTGCCGGCGGGCAAGAAGATCGTACCCGGCATCGTCAGCCACGCGACCAACGTCGTCGAGCACCCGGAGCTGGTGGCCGAGCGCATCGTGCGCTTCGCGGGCGTCGTCGGGCGCGAGAACGTCATCGCGTCGACGGACTGCGGCCTCGGCGGGCGCGTGCACCCGCAGATCGCCTGGGCGAAGCTGCGCTCGTTGGCGGAAGGCGCCGCCCTGGCGACGAAGCAGCTCTGGCGCTAGGGGGTCCGTGTTGCCCGCCCAGGGCGCTTGGTTAAGACGGGACGTCGACCTCACCCGCCTCATCTCACCTCGGAGGGTTCGCCTAAACCCGCTCCTCTCCGTGCACGGAGAGGGGCACGCTGCGCCCTGAGCCTGTCGAAGGGCGGCAGCGGGGGTGAGGTCGTCCTGCCTACAGTTCCCCACCAGACTCCTCAGCAGCTCCCGCGTACGCGCCAGCGACTTCGCGGCGTCGCCGTCGAGACGCATACCTGCCTCCTTCTAGTGGCACGGATTCTAGCAGGCGGCATAAACTGTTCGCGACGGTCGGAGGTGAAGGCATGAGAGAGGGACAGGGCGAGACGATCGGCGAGCCGGCGCGCGAGGTGCCCGTCTACGGCCACTGCGACGTCCTGGTCGTCGGCGGCGGGCCCGCCGGCACGGCCGCCGCCGTCGCCGCGGCGCGCGAAGGCGCCGACGTCGTCCTCCTCGAGCGCTACGGCCATCTGGGCGGCCTCGCTACTGGCGGCCTCGTCTTCTGGATCGACCGCATGGCGGACTGGGAGGGCAACCTGGTCGTGGCCGGCCTCGGCCAAGAGCTCATGGACCGCTGCGCCAAGGAGGACGCCCTCCTCGGCCCGCCGCGCGAGCTATGGGGCTCCCGCGACCCGACGGCCGCCGCCTACTGGGGCCAGCGCACCAGCGCCCTGCGCGGCGTCGTCCAGTGGTCGCCCACCGTCGACCCGGAGGTGCTGAAGCTCGCCTCCAACGACGTCGTGCGCGAGGCCGGCGTGCAGACGCTCCTCCACTGCTGGGCCGTCGCCGCCGTCAAGGAGGGCGACAAAGTACGAGGCGTCGTCTTCGAGAGCAAGGAGGGGCGCAAGGCCCTCCTCGCCAAGGTCGTCATCGACTGCACGGGCGACGGCGACATCTTCGCCCTCGCCGGCGCCGAGTACGAGGACGACTTCGACCCGGAGAGCGCCCACGCCCGCCTGAACACGAGCTTCCGCTTCGGCAACGTGGACATGCGCCGCTACCTCGACTTTCGCATGCTCCGCCGCGAGGAGCACGGCGCCCTGATGCGCAAGGCGGCGGAGATCGGCGTCAACCTGCACGCCCACGCCACGCCTTACGACTCCGTCGCGCTGTTCTTGACGCCGAAGATGTCCGGCTACTCGGCCCTGAAGATCGCCGACCTCACCGCCGTCGAGTTCAAGTCACGCGACGCGATGCGCGAGGGCCTCGCCTTCTACCGCGCTTTCGTGCCCGGCTTCGAGCGCGCCTGGATCCTCGACAGCGCCCAGCAGATCGGCACGCGCCACGCCCGCCGCCTCGCCGGCGCCACGAAGGTGACCATCGACCACTGGCGCCGCGACGGCCACTACG